>CAZCJI010000200.1:0-6187 GCA_964498625.1 uncultured Rhizobium sp. | reverse complement strand
CTCCGGCGGTTTGACGTTCTTGGAGCGATGCGGAACCTGCTGGGCGAAGGTCTCGGAGAAATAGAGATCGCGATGGGCCGTTACCTTCGCGTCGGCAAGATCGTTGAACCGCATTTTCCACGCGGGTCCGGTCTGCTGAATCCGGTGCAGACGCGTGGGAGCCGCTGACGTTACGATATTCGCGAATGGCCGGCTCGGATTGTTATCGGCGGCCGCGCCTCCATCGATCCCCAGCGTGACCAGCTGTGCGGTCTGCACATTGTCGCCGGGGGGCGCGACGATGAATTCCGCGCGTGCCGAAGGCGCCAGCAGGATGTCGGTCTGCGTGACGATTGTGCCCTGCTGCTTGCCGTCCTTCGATCCTGTGGGAACGCCATCGAACGCGACGATCTGCAGAGGTTGAGGAACACCATCATAGAGAACCTCCAGGTCCATGATCGTGTTCGCGCCCGCGTTCACAACGCGCCAGAACTCGGAGGCCCCTTTCTGCATCGTGATGACAGCAGGCGTATATGCGGGGAAATTGACCGGAACGTAGTTCACGGAAATGTCCCAGTTGGGCGGGGCGTGCAAAGCGGGTTTCGAGTAGGCCATCTGCTGGTCACGCAGGACGAGATAACGCTCGGCGAGACCGGCGACGGCCGGCTGAATATTTGCAATACCTTCCACTTCGATCGCGCCGGTCGCTCCGCCCTGCAGCATCATGGACGACGTCCCGTGGACATGCGGGTGATACCAATAGAGTCCGGGCGGCTCGTCCTTCGGGATTTTGAGGACGTATTGGAACGTCTCGCCGGAATTGATGAGAGTGTGGATCACTTCGTCGCTATGGCAGGTCGGCGACGTGTTGGTACCGTGGAAATGCATGTTGACCGAACTTACGGTCATCTCGGGATTTCCGCAGGCTGTCGTCGGCGTAAACATATTCTCCGCTGGTGCGCCCGGAGTGGCCGGCACCATATTGGTCAGATTGATGACGATCTTGTCGCCCGGATTGACGTGCAGCGTCGGCGATTCGATGCCGTCGGAGGTCACGAAGCAAAAGAGCGTCCGGCCCAGATCGTCGACAGCGGTATAGTAGTTCATGCTGATGTTGATCTGGCCGTTCACACTATAGATGTCCGGTGGCGGCATGACCTGGCTTTGGGCGGCCGGGCGCGGGCAAATCCCGCCATCAGCCCAAGCCTGCGCCGGAGCGAACACTGCAAAGCACAGCATGAGCAACATGCCGCGAAAGATGGCTTTCATGACGTCCCTCTTCGTTTGCCGAACGGGTCGCAAAACCCGTATCGACAATCCACACCTCTAGCCTTTGAGAATGACATACAATCTCTCGTGAGGTGAAGACGGAAACGACTCCGGCGGCTTCGCTATGTCAGTCGCGGCTCTGATTTCTTCAGAGCCGATGGATTTGCGCGGGACCGGTGGAAACAGGCAGCGGCGCGATATTGATTCCCCGCGAGCATTAGTTGAGACTGATTCGCATTCGAAACAAGTACCTGCCGTTGACGGCAGAACCAAGGGGATTCTCACATGCATCGACAGTTTCGACAGGGGCTCTTAGCAGCCGTGGGCGCATTTGCAGCGCTCGTTTGCGCGCAACCCGCATCGGCCGCGACGCCGCAGATCACATCGCCGGTCAACGAGAGCGTCCTCGCCACGCTCGCTCCCGACATGCATCCAAACGCGGTCGCCGCGAACGATCGCGGACGTGTGGCGGACAATATGCGTATCGAAGATATGATGCTCTTGCTTCATCGCGGCGACGCGCAGGAAAAGGCGCTATAGAAGCTCAATCACGATCAGTTGGACCGCAACTCCTCCCACTATCACAAATGGCTCACGGCGAAGGAATTCGGTAAGCGCTTCGGGCTCGCGCAGGGCGATATCGATGCGCTTGTCGCGTGGCTCGCCTCACACGGCTTTGAAGTAAAGGGCATGCCCGCCGGCGGCCGCACGATCAATTTCTCCGGAACAGCGGGACAGGTGCGAGAGGCCTTCCACACCGAAATTCACCGGTTGGCCGACGGCCACTATGCCAATATGGGCAATCCGCAAATGCCGGCTGCGCTGGCGCCGGCAGTATTCGGCATTCCAAAGCTCAATGACTACATGCCGCACACGAACATCATACACAAAGACTTTACCTTCACGAGCGGCACGAAGACCTATCACGCGATTGTCCCGGAGGATTTGGCGACAATCTATAACCTCAACCCCGTCTTCACCTCCGGCAATGTGGGCCAGGGGCAGACGGTCGTGGTGATCGAAGACAGCGATGTTGGAACCACTGCGGACTGGACCACCTTCCGCAACAAGTTCGGCCTGAGCGGCTATACCACGGCGAGCTTCACGCAGGTGCATCCCAGCGGCAGTGTGACCTGTACCGATCCGGGAGCGAGCGGTGCGGAGGACGAGGCAAACCTCGACGCACAATGGGCAAGCGCCGGTGCGCCGGGCGCAGCCATCGTTCTCGCCAGTTGCCGGGACACTTCGCAATTTGGCGGCTTTCTGGCGCTGGAGAACCTGATCAATGGCAACTCCATACCGCCGGTCGTCAGCATCAGCTATGGCACCGGCGAAGAAGGCGACGGTGAGACCGAGAACGAGTTCATCTACTCTCTCTACCAGCAGGCATCGACCGAAGGCGTTTCCGTGTTCGTGTCTTCGGGCGACGAAGGCTCTGCCGAAAACGACCACCGCGGCGCTAACCCTACCCATGGCATCAGCATCAGCGGGTGGATGTCCACCCCTTACGACGTTTCCGTCGGTGGCACCGACTTCGCCGATACCTATCTTGGAACTTCCAAGAAGTACTGGAAGAAGAAGAACACGCAGTACTACGGGTCGGCAAAATCCTATATGCCGGAATTCCCGTGGGACGACTCGTGTGCAAACGTCCCGCTGTCGACCTCAAAAGGCTTTCCAACGCCTTACGGCTCTGACGGCTATTGCAACAACGGCGGCCCTCACACGTCCGTCGCCGGTTCCGGCGGTCCGAGCAGTTGTGCGACAGGCCAGGGCACTGGCGGCGTCGTGAATGGAAGCTGTGCGGGCTGGCCGAAACCCGACTGGCAGGTGCTCTACGGCGTGCCGAATGACGGCGTGCGCGATACCCCGGACGTCTCGCTAATGGCAGCTAATGGCCTATGGGGGCACTACTACGTGTTTTGTGACACCGACGGCGGTACTTGCGGCAGCGATCCCAGCACATGGCCGGGTGCCGGCGGAACGTCTTTCGCCTCGCCGATCTGGGCCGGGTTCATGGCGTTGATCGTCAACAAGGCAGGCGGCCCGCAAGGCCTCCCCAACCCCGTTCTCTATCAGTTGGCCAACGAAGAATACGGCAACAAGGGCAGCAAGGCCTGCGACTCGTCCGGCAAGAAGGCCTCAAAAGCCGGCAATTCCTGCATCTTCTATGACGTGACACTGGGCGACAACGACGTGAATTGCGGCGGCACCAACAATTGCTATATCCCGTCCGGCACCGTTGGCGTTCTCTCCACATCCGACAGCGAATACCAGCCTGCCTTTGCAACTCAGAAGGGCTATGACTTCGCGACGGGTATCGGCACGGTCAACGTGGCGAACCTCGTCAACGCATGGCCTGAGTAGTATCGTTCTTCGCGAAAGCCCGGCGGCATCGACTGCCGGGCTCCAGCGATTCAATCGACAGAACTGCCTCAACCATTGGCAGGCGCGCTGGAATCTTGGAGCGTCGCCTGCCAATGATTTTGCGTTTCACGCCAGAAGTGCTTTTTGTCGTTCTGGGCTCGGTTCCGGTTGGCATCGGCGGCACGTTCGCCGTGCGGAAGTTAAGCCGCACTGAGCACCCGCGAATGGTGGGTATGATTGCCGCCACCTTGGCGATCGGGACATGGGCTTTCACTGCAATGCCCGATGTCTTTCTCCTTGCGCTGGCCTGCGCGCTGGGCTGGACCTTGCTGGTACTGGCGATGGTCGATGCATTCGCCTTCAGGCTGCCCGATGTCCTCACGTTACCGCTCATCGCTGCGGGGCTCGCAGTCTCCTGGTGGCTTCCCGAACGCGATATTCTCGGTCATGTCGTGGCGACCTTGCTCGCCCTGACGATCTTCTATGCGATCGCGGCGGCTTATCAGCGTACCCGTGGCCGGGAAGGGCTGGGACTGGGCGACGTGAAACTCGCGGGGGCCGCCGGCGCGTGGCTTGGCTGGCAGGCCCTACCCTATGTCGTCCTGCTTGCCTGCGCGATTGGATTTCTGTGGGTGGGTATCGCCATGATCCGGCGCGGCAGGAGTGCGCTTAACGAGCGCATTCCGTTTGGCGTTGCGCTGTGTTTCGCGATCTGGATCGTGTGGCTTTATGGACCACCGGACTTGTCCGGCGTGCTCTCATGATCAGTCGAGATAGCGAAGCCAGTACGGTGTGACTGCGTTTCCGGTCAGTTCAATGATAGCTGTTCGCTTGAGATAGGTCGCGCCACGGTGAGCTTCCACTCTCACCGTCAGCGTGCGTCCGATCAAACTCACTTTTGTCAGCGACCCCGGTATGGGCACCTGACCTGCGAGTTCGCGTTGGCGCTCGATCAACTCCGGTGAGCCAGGTTCGAGTTCTCCCAACACCTGCAGAGCCAGCGGCTGCGCCGTGGACTCACTGAAGCCGCCGCTCTCGCCGAAGAAAGTCGTCAGGGATGGTTCGATCCGGGCATACAGATCGCTTGTCATGCCCTTGATCATGCGCAACTCGCCGACTGTACGAAAACCGGCGTTGCGTGGCTTGTAACCGAGGCTCGCATAGGCCGGCGCTTCGGCGCCCGATGGCCGCGGAGAATTGTCGGAGTCTTCCCAGTCCTCAAAGCTGTCGGCGAGCGTGTTGAGTTGCTGCGGGTCTGTCACGCCCGCACCGGCGAACAGATCGCGGACTTCTTCCTCTATGATGCCGTTCAGCGGGATCTTGCCGCGCTCGTCTTCCACGGTGACGACAAGGGAGGTGGCACCGAACTGAACCACGCGGGCGCGACCGTCGATACCCCAGCGCTGCGTAAGGTCGCTGGTCGCCAGCCCCGAAATGGCCATATAGAGTCCGGCGTTACAGGCGGCGATGAGTTGCGCCTGCTCTTCCTCCCCCCGGACTTCCGCGAGCACGCCGCGGTCCTGCGCGAGCAGTTCAAACGCGATGAAGCCGAAAGCGGCGACGCCGATGACCGCAGCGATCATCGCATAGCCGCGCTCCCGGCTCCCATTCAATGGATCATGCCTCTCGGCGGACCCGGCGGTGCGACGGTGCCGATCTTTTCCCGGAGTTCATCGGTGATCGACTTTGCATCGAGCGCGTTGCGGATGACGCGGGGCGTCAGCAACACCAGAAGTTCCGTGCGGTTGTCGATATTGTCCGTAGAACCGAACAGGGCACCGAGATAGGGGATTTGCGAGAGATACGGGATACCGTCGCGACCATGGCTGTTGTTGTCGCGGATCAGGCCACCCAACGCGATCGTCTGACCGTCGTGCACGGCGATCGAGCTGTTGAATTTGCGATCCTCGATCGTTGGCGTGTTGGTGGTACCCGCCGATCCAGGCTTTACGTCGCTGACTTCCTGCGCGATGTCGAGCAGCACGAGACCGCTGTCGTTCACGCGCGGCGTAACGGTCAGAATAACGCCCGTCGGCAGATATTGGATCGAATCGGCGACGCTCGGCTGATCCACGCCGGTTGTCGTCAAACTTCCGGTCGAAATCGGCACCTGGTCACCCACCTGGAGCGATGCCGTATGATTGTTCAGCACCAATACCTTCGGCGCCGAGATGACGTGGACCGTGGTGATCGTCTGCAGCGCGTTCAACGTCGCCTGTATTTCGTTGTTGCCTGTCACCGAGTAGGTGAAACCGGGCAGTACCGGCACCGGAACGTTGGTGGTACCTTCCGAGAATCCGATCGAGCCAACACCGGTGGTCAACAGCCACTGAACGCCGAACTGCAGTTCCTTGGTCAGAGATACCTCAGTGATTGCCGCTTCGATGACGACCTGCAACGGCGCGGCATCAAGCTGCCGCAGCGCATCGGAGACGATCGCATATTGGCGCTGTGTTGCGTAGACCACGATCGCGTTGTTGGTTTCGTCGGAACTCACGCTGATCGGCGTCGAGCTGCCCTGAAGCTGCAGTACCTGCGAGACATTCTGCGGCTGTTGCGTGCCGGTGCTGCC
>CAZCJI010000199.1:0-6189 GCA_964498625.1 uncultured Rhizobium sp. | reverse complement strand
TATCTCTGACGACAACTGTGCTTGCCTACAGTGTGCAGATGATTCATTCCCAGCTGACGCATTTCGGCACGCCGTTCAATCGCGCGCTCGGCATCAATGGACCTTCGCTCATGATGAGTCCGCAAATTCCATTTGGCGTCGCAAATTTCAACGGCCTGATCGAGATGCGCGCTGAGATTCAAGCCTATGCGAACGATTTTCTGTTCATGTTCTATATCTCGCTTGCGGCTTTCCCCGTGATCTGGCTGATGAAGCGGCCGAATTTCAATCCGGGCGAAAAGGTTCAGGTCGAGGTCATGGAATAATGCGCGTTGCTTTTCTGGGTCTGGGTGTCATGGGATACCCGATGGCGGGCCATCTCCGGCGCGCCGGCCACGATGTGATCGTCTACAACCGAAGCGTGGACAAGGCTGAGCGCTGGGTCGCGGAATATGGCGGCGCGAGTGCCGCGACGCCTTCCGAAGCCGCGGATGGCAGGGACGTTGTCTTTGCCTGCGTCGGTCGTGACGAAGATCTGCGCGCGGTCACGCTGGGCGACGGCGGTGCGTTCGGCGCGATGAAGAAAGGCGCGGTGTTCGTCGATCACACCACCGCGTCCGCCACGATCGCGCGCGAACTTGCGGCGGTCGCGGCGAAGTCCGGTTTCGGATTTGTCGATGCGCCAGTCTCGGGCGGCGAGCAGGGCGCGAAGAACGGCCAGCTCACGATCATGTGCGGTGGCAGCGAAGCCGATTATGCGAAGGCTGAGCCGGTGATGGCGGCCTACGCCAAACAATGCCGCCTCCTGGGCCCCGCCGGTTCTGGTCAGCTCGCCAAGATGGTCAATCAAATCTGCATCGCTGGCATCGTGCAGGGCCTGAGCGAGGCTTTAAGCTTTGCGCGGGCCGCCGGTCTCGATGCCGAAGCTGTCGTGAGCGTGATCTCAAAGGGTGCTGCGCAGAGCTGGCAGATGGACAACCGCCACAAGACGATGCTGGCTGGCGCGTTCAATCACGGCTTTGCCGTCGAATGGATGCGCAAGGATCTCGGCATCTGTTTCGATGAAGCCAAACGCAACGGCGCGCAGCTGCCGGTGACCGCAATGGTCGACAAATTCTATGCCGAGGTCGAGGCGATGGGCGGCGCACGATGGGACACGTCCAGTCTTTTCGCGCGGATGGAAAAGCTGCGGGGCGACGCGTGACGGAGGCAAAGCCCAAGGCCAAGTCCTACCATCACGGTGATCTGCGCAACGCGCTTCTGGATGCCGCGCGCGCGCTTCTGGAAGAAGGCCCTCTTGCCGATCTGAGCCTGCGCGCGGTCGCGCGCCGCGCCGGTGTCAGCCATGCCGCGCCGTATCGCCACTTTCCCAACCACGAAGCGCTGCTCGTCGAACTGGCGACCGAAGGGTTCGCGGAATTGCGCGCGGAGATCGTCGCCGCGGCGGGCGCTCAGGGCGTGGAGTCCGATCGCATCGCCAAGATCGGCGCGGCCTATATGCGCTTTGTCGCCAGGCGTCCCGCGCTTGCGCGGCTGATGTTCGGGCCGCAGCTTCCCAACCGTGAGCAATTCGCGTCCCTGGGCGAAGCTGCGGACTCTATCGGCGCGGAGATCGGCGCCGCCTTGCACGACCCGGCATTGGGTCTTGCGGTGTGGGCCGCGGTGCACGGCCTCGCCATGCTGATCCTGGAAAACGTGATCGACCTCGGTCAGCGCCGTTCGGGTCTGGACGTTCTGCCGTCGCGCGCCGAGATTCTGCTGCGCAGCCTGTTCATGGTGAAACGCAACTGACGAGCGTCGCTCGAGCTGTTCCGCCGCTAGTGTATCCCGGCCTGATATCCGTGCATCTGCCAGTCTGAAACATTCTTCTGTTCGCGCAGACGAATCCGGTCCCACGCCTGCTGCGTGAGGCAGATTTCCTGAGGCAGCACCGTGCCTTCGTGCACGGGATGATGGCAGATGAGTTTTTCGCCGTTCGCCGAGGTCTGCGGGGCGTTCTGTGCCGTCCGAGCATCGGTGTGTTCGGCGCCGGGGAGCGTCGAGGTCTACGCCATGGGTTCAGGTGCGGCGGCCGCTGCAGCAGCGGACGTGTTGGCGGGATCGGCAATTGTCGCGCCGGACATCGACAACACAAATCCGGAAACAAGTGCGAAAAACATCACGCGCATGGCGTCTCTCCCTGGCTGACCTCCATGCTGGCGTGCATCCGCGCCGGCCGCAACCCCAACGGCCGGGTTTCACAGCGAGTTGATTGTCTGTTTCAGAACATTGTCGTGCGGCGAGTCCGGCGTGCTCGGGGAACTCGCACATCCGGACTCAACCCGCTCGGGCCCGTATTATTTCACGGGGACCGAGTAGCTGTGGACTTGAAAGTCGTTCACGGCTTTCTGCGTCTGAAGGCGCACTCTCTCCCACGCGCGCTTGGTCAGGCAGACCTCCTGGCGCATCAGAACGCCTTCATGAACAAGGTGGTGGCAGACGACCTGCTCGGAGTCGTTCGTTGTCGCCGAAATGGGTTGCGCCATCTGCTCCGGTTGCGGACCCACCATCTCGGTATCGGCCAGCGCGGGTGCGGCGAGAGCAAGCGCCAATCCGGCAGTAGCGGCGAGAATCGTCTTACGCATGAATTCCTCCTGTATTGGCGTTCATGCTGATGCGCTCTGCGGCAGCGCGCAAGCGTCACGCGCGCCTCTCACGCCGAGTTGATGAGATCATGCTCGCGTGACCGCAACGATTGTCAGGATCTTGTCAGCAGCTTCGCCGCGTCGCGCGCGAAATAGGTGAGGATGCCGCTGGCACCCGCGCGTTTGAAAGCCATCAGGCTTTCCAGCAGAACGCGCTCACGATCGAACCAGCCGCGTTCGATGGCGCCCGTCAGCATCGAATATTCGCCAGACACCTGGTAGGCGAATGTCGGTACCCCGAATTTTTCTTTCACGCGTTGAAGCACATCGAGATAGGGCATGCCCGGCTTCACCATCACCATATCGGCGCCTTCGGCGAGATCGAGCGCGACCTCGCGCAGCGCCTCGTCGGTGTTCGCCGGATCCATCTGATAGGTACGCTTGTCGCCGGTTAGCGACTTCGCCGATCCGACGGCATCGCGGAACGGGCCGTAGAACGCGCTCGCATACTTGGCCGCATAAGCCATGATCATCGTGTTGCGGAAGCCCTTGGCTTCGAGTGCCGCGCGGATCGCGCCGACGCGGCCATCCATCATGTCGGACGGCGCGATGATGTCGCATCCGGCCTCGGCCTGGACGAGCGCCTGCTTCACCAGAATCTCGAGCGTCTCGTCATTGGCGACATAGCTGTCGATCAGCACGCCGTCGTGACCGTGCGAGGTGTAGGGATCGAGCGCGACATCGCAGAGCACGCCGATCTCCGGCGCGGCCTTCTTGATCGCGCGCACGGCGCGGCAGATCAGATTGTTGTCGTTGGTCGCTTCGCGTCCGTCCTCCGTCTTCAGATCGGGATGGGTGTTCGGAAACAGCGCGATCACGGGAATGCCGAGATCGCGCGCTTCTTTCGCCGCTTCGACCGCGAGATCGACGCTGAGGCGTTCCACACCGGGCATCGAGGCGACCGGCTGACGCGTGTTCTGTCCGTCGATCACGAACAGTGGCCAGATGAAATCCGCCGGCGTCAGAACCGATTCCGCGACCATTCGGCGCGACCAGTCATGGCGGCGAAGACGCCGCATGCGGAGCGCGGGGAAAGCAGAGTGTGTCATGACAAAAGCTGTCCAATAAGCCCTGCGTTCGCAGGGTTGAACGGATTAACGACAGTGACCGTCCCGTAGGCCGCGCCGTCTTGCAAGTCTTCGCTCAAAAGATGCGTACATCCGCGCGCGGCACAAACGGCCAGCAGACGGGCATCCCAAGTCCCCAGGCGATAGCGGTCGAGCAGCGTAAGCACGTCACCGATAATGCCTATGTGCGGGACGAGCAGCGGGAAGTAGGTGAGATAGCCTCGCACGGCCTTTGCCGCGTCGCTTATCGATAGCCGTGCCTTGCGCGTCGTAACGTGCATAAACTCGACAAGGCTTTGCTCGGTAAGTCCCACGTTTTTTCCAACCGCGCTCGAGATCAGACGGTGTGCCGCACTGTGACGGATTCCAGCGCTGCTGTCGGTCGCATAAACGAGGATGTTGGTGTCGAGCGACAACATTGTTCAGCGCTCGTGCATTTCGTCGCGTGTGAAGCCTTTGCCGCCGAGATCAAAGCCCTTCTCCAGGAAGGCGAGGAATTCGGCGAGTGCTTTTTCGCGCGTCTGTCTCTCTTTTTCCGACTGCGCCGGGCCAATCTGTGCGATGGCTTTGCCGTTGCGTGTGATGGTGACGGTCTGGCCGTTTTCCGCTTCCTTCAGAATCTTCGAGAAGCTACGGTTCGCCTCCCTCGCACCAACAGTTGTCATAAGATTCTCCGGTACCGTTTATTGTCACTACCGTAGTGACAATGTCAATGAATTGCAAGCGGAAACAAAGACATGGACTTTTCCCTGAACGAGGACGAACGGGCCATTGAAGACGCGGCGCGGCGGTTCGCGCGCGACCGGCTGGCCCCGTTCGCGGCGGAGTGGGACGAGAAAGCCCATTTCCCGATCGACCGGTTGCGCGAGGCCGCTGCGCTGGGCTTCGCGGGCATCTATGTGAAGAGCGATGTCGGCGGATCTGAGATGAGCCGCCTCGATGCCGCGATCATCATGGAGGAGCTTTCGGCCGGCTGCACATCGACGGCGGCGTTCATCTCCATCCACAACATGGCGTCGTGGATGATCGACCGCTACGGCAGCGATACGCAGCGCAAGACGTTACTGCCGAAGCTGACAACAATGGAGTTGATAGCGTCCTATTGTCTGACCGAACCGGGTTCGGGATCGGATGCCGCGGCGCTCAAGACTCGCGCGGTGAAGGACGGCGATCACTATGTGCTGAACGGATCGAAGGCTTTCATCTCCGGTGCCGGCACATCCGATATCTATGTCTGCATGGTGCGGACGGGCGAGGACGGGCCGAAAGGCATCTCGTGTCTTGTGATCGAGAAGGGCACGCCGGGGCTCTCGTTCGGCAAGGCCGAAAAGAAGATGGGCTGGAATTCGCAGCCGACGGCGACGGTGAACTTTCAGGATTGCCGCGTGCCGGTGGCAAACCGTCTCGGCGCCGAAGGCGAGGGCTTCCGCATCGCGATGAGCGGGCTGGACGGCGGGCGCATCAATATCGGCGCGTGTTCCGTCGGCACCGCGCGCGCGGCGATCGAGGAAGCCAAGACGTATGTCACCGAACGCAAACAGTTCGGAAAGCCCATCGCGGATTTCCAAGTGACGCAGTTCAAGCTCGCCGACATGGCGACGGAATTGGAGGCGTCACGCCTGATGATCCGCAACGCGGCGTCGGCGCTCGACAAGCGCGATCCGCGCGCGACCATGCTCTGCGCGATGGCGAAGCGCTTTGCCACCGATATGGGCTCGAAGATCGCCAACGACGCGCTGCAGCTTTATGGCGGATACGGGTACCTCAAGGATTTCCCAGCCGAGCGGCATGTGCGCGATCTGCGCGTGCATCAGATTCTCGAAGGCACCAACGAGATCATGCGCGTGATCGTGAGCCGCGAGATGTTCCGGCAGTGACGGATGAGCCTCACGTCCTGTTCGAAAAGCGCGGCGCGGCCGGTCTGATCACGCTGAACCGGCCGAAGGCGCTGAACGCGCTGACGCACGGCATGTGCCTGAGCATGACGATGCAGCTCAAAGCCTGGGCGGTGCATGACGATGTGAAGGTCGTCGTCATTCAGGGCAGCGGAGAACGCGCGTTCTGCGCCGGCGGCGATATTCGCTCGCTCTATGAAAGCGGCGTGAACAAGACGCCCTATGCGCTGAATTTCTATCGCGACGAATACGTTCTCAACGCGCTGATCAAGCATTATCCGAAGCCCTATGTCGCGCTGATCAACGGCATCGTCATGGGCGGCGGCGTCGGCGTGTCGGTGCACGGTAGCCATCGCATCGCCAACGAGACGACGACCTTCGCCATGCCGGAGACCGGCATTGGCCTCTTTCCCGATGTCGGTGGCAGCTATTTCCTGCCGCGGATGGAAGGCCAGGTCGGCATGTATCTCGCGCTCACCGGCGCCCGGCTGAAGACTGTCGATACGCTTTATTCCGGCGTCGCCACGCATTTCGTGCCGATGAAAGACTGGCCTGCGCTGATTT
>CAZCJI010000198.1:0-6204 GCA_964498625.1 uncultured Rhizobium sp. | reverse complement strand
CCGGTGCCGATGATGCAGCTGGTGGAAGTCATCCGCGGCATCGCGACCGACGACACCACGTTCCAGGCCGCGCTCGAGCTGGTGCGCCGCGTAGGCAAGACGGTGGCCTATGCCGAGGATTTCCCGGCCTTCATCGTCAACCGCATCCTGATGCCGATGATCAACGAGGCGGTCTATACGCTGTATGAAGGCGTCGGGAACGTCGAAGCCATCGATACCGCGATGAAGCTCGGTGCCAACCACCCGATGGGCCCGCTGCAGCTCGCGGATTTCATCGGCCTCGATACCTGCCTCAGCGTGATGCAGGTGCTCTATGAAGGCCTCGCGGACTCGAAATACCGCCCGTGCCCGCTGCTGGTGAAATATGTTGAAGCCGGCTGGCTCGGCAAAAAGACCGGCCGTGGTTTCTACGACTATCGCGGCGAAGCGCCGGTTCCGACGCGCTGAGCGGCGAAGCCCTTCATCTGCAATAATTCGGAGATTGCCTCTAATTGTGCGGCGGCGGCGATGACTCCTGTCCGGACATCGGCTGGGTTTGATTGGGTGGCGGTGTTGTCGTTGCCGTAGAGGGCGGTGTTACCGCGCCTGGCTCGGTTGCGTCCGTCTTCTTGGGCTCCGTTTTCTTCTGCGCGTTCACGGTCGTACGGTCGGTCGGGATTGTGTTGTATTCACCCGGTGGCATCGTTGTTGTGCTCGAATCCGTGCCCGTTGGCGCGGCGGACGCCGTGCTCGCCAGCCCCACAACCATCGCCGACCCCAAAACCAAATACCGCAACATCATCTCTGGCCTCCTTGATATCTGTCCGTTTGATGAAACGAACGGGAGAGCCGCTTGTTCCATGACGCCGGAGGTACATCGGGTCGCGTTGCGCGACATCTTACCGCGCGGTATCAGCCTGCACGATGACCATTTCCGATGGATTGCCGTTTCCGCAACGTACCTGGGCGATCACCGCCATCTGTCTGGGCATCACTTTGGCGGTCATCGATTCCGCCATCGCCAATGTCGCGCTTCCCACCATTGCCGCAGATCTGCACACCAATCCGGCGCTCTCGATCTGGATCGTCAATGGCTATCAGCTCGCGATCACGATTTCGCTCCTGCCGCTGTCATCGCTGGGCGACATCATCGGCTATCGCCGCGTCTATCTTGCCGGGCTCGCGCTTTTCACCGTGGCCTCGCTTGGCTGTGCATTCTCGACCAGCCTGCCGCTTCTCGCGCTCGCCCGCGTGATCCAAGGGTTCGGCGCGGCCGGCATCATGAGCGTGAACACGGCCCTGTTGCGCTTCATCTATCCCCAACATCTGCTCGGCCGCGGCATCGGCATCAATGCGCTGGTCGTGGCGGTATCTTCCGCGGTCGGCCCGACGGTGGCGGGCGCAATCCTCGCCATCGCGAACTGGCCGTGGCTGTTTGCGGTTAATGTGCCGATCGGAATCGCCGCAGTGATCGTCGGCTGGACTTCACTGCCGAGGACGGCGCCGTCACCCCACGGTTTCGACGTCATCAGCGCCGTGCTGAGTGCGGCCACCTTCGGGCTTCTGATCGGCAGCATCGACTCGCTCGGCCACGGCGAAGGCTTTCCGCTGTTTCTCGCCGAAATGATCGCGACGATCGCGCTGGGCTACGCTCTGGTGCGGCGGCAATTGTCGCTCGCGGCCCCGCTCCTGCCTGTCGATCTGCTGAAGATTCCCATCTTCACACTCTCCGTTTCGACATCCGTGTCGTCGTTCGTGGCGCAGATGCTGGCGCTGGTATCAATACCGTTTCTGTTCCAGAACGAACTGCATTTCAGCGCGGTGGAAACGGGCCTTCTCATCACGCCTTGGCCGCTGGCGATCTGCATTGCTGCGCCGCTGGCGGGACGTCTTGCCGACCGTTATTCGGCCGGTCTTCTCGGCGGAATCGGATTGTTCTTTTTTGCGATGGGATTGCTCTCCTTCGCCTTCCTGCCGGATCACCCTGGCTATATCGAACTGGGGTGGCGCATGGCGCTGTGCGGGTTCGGCTTCGGGATTTTCCAGTCGCCCAACAATCGCGCAATGCTGAGCGCCGCGCCGAAGGAGCGCAGCGGCGGAGCGAGCGGTATGCTGGGCACCGCGCGCCTGCTCGGCCAGACGACCGGCGCAGCACTCGCCGCTCTTTTGTTCGCGCGGTTTCCGCATCAGGCGCCGACGGTGGGACTGCTGATTTCCAGCGGCTTCGCGCTTGTTGGCGCCCTCGTCAGTCTTGCGCGTCTCTACGATATCTCGCCGTCTGCCGCCCAACGCGCGTCTAATCCGGAGGCCGATCCTTCGCTGCATGCGACGCTGCTGCGCGGCGAGGCCGATCAGCCATGAGCGCGAAACGCATCGCCGTCATCGGGCTCGGTCAGCGCATCGCCCATGTGCTTGCAGCGATGAAGGAAGTCGGTTGGGATTTGGAGATCGCGGGCTATTCCGATCCCGCACCGGTCGGACTTCCGATTCTGAAAGAGCACAGAATCGAACCTGGCCGCGTGTTTGCGAGCGTGGATGCGTTGCTGAATGACGGTCCGTCCGATCTGGTGATGATCGGCTCGCCCAATCATCTGCATTACGAGCACCTGCTGGCCGCATTCGCGGCGGGCTATCCGGTGTTCGCGGAGAAGCCCATCGTGCGCACGGAGGAGGAAACATTTGCGCTCGCGCAGCATCTCACGAACGCGCCGCCGCTTTTTATTGGTCTGGTGATGCGCTCCATGCCCATCGTGCGCGAGGTGATTGCGCGCGTCGATGGCGGTACGCTGGGCGACGTGATCTCGATGGACGCGACCGAGCATCTGCCGCCGGAGCATGGCGCCTATCTCGCGCGCAATTGGCGGCGCAGGGAGCAATGGGGCGGCTCCTTCCTGCTCGACAAGGTCTGCCACGATTTCGATATTTTCGGCCGTATTGCGAACAGCCGCGCCGCGCGCGTCGCGAGCTTCGGCGGCAAACGCATCTTCGATCCCGTTCACGCCAGCGAGAACGAAGCCTATTCATCTTTCGGTGCAGGTTGGGCTGGCGCGAACGATGCCTTCCATTCCGATATGGATGTAACCGATCACCAGAACGCCATCGTCGAATATGCCAACGGCGTCAGGCTTTCCTTCCATTCCAACAGCCATGTGAGCCTGACCGAGCGGCGTTGGTATGTCGCCGGTACCAAGGGCACCTTGATAGCCGATCTCGTCCGCAACCGGCTCATGTTCCGTAGCGCTCACGACCGCGGCAAGCCCGAGCGTATCGACTATGGCGGCCGCACGGCGGATGCGCACAACGGCGCCGATCAGGCGATGGCGCGCGACCTGCTTGAAGCACTCGAAGGCCGCGCCGCATTTCCTGTCACGCCACAGGACTCGATGGAAGCCGGCCTCACCGTCATGGCCATTGATCGCGCGATGCGCGAAGGCGCGCTCATCGACTGCGCGAAGATGTGGGCCGATTATGACGCCGCTTTTGCCGTCAACGCCTTGAAGTAATCGATCGACTCCGGCGCATCCCAGTCGGCGGGGCCGACCGCGCGCGCGACCTCACGGCCCTTGTCGTCGATCAAAATGGTCAATGGCAGGCCGTAGGCGCCGAAGGCGCGCATCAGGGTCAGCTGCGGATCGATATAGGTCGCGAGCTTCGAGGCGCCGTGCCCGTCGAGGAACACCTTCGCGTCATTCGGCGTGCCGCGCGCGACATCGACCGCGACCACATCCATCTGGCCCGGCGGCAATTCGGATTTCAGCTTGGCCAGCGCCGGAAGCTCCTTCACGCAGGGCGCACACCAAACCGCCCAGAGATTAAGCAGCACATATTTGCCCTTGAACTCGGCTAGCGAATGGCGGCTTCCGTCTTGACCCTCGAACGCGACGTCCGGCACCGCCTGCGGCGTCTTCGCGGGCAGCAGCTGCGCGAGCGAGGCCGGCGGCGCGGCGGACGCGTGGACAGTCGCCCGCATCTTCCCATATAGAACGGCAAGGCCCGCGATGATGACAAGCGCGGCGGCAATGGCAATGAAACGAGCCTTCATCGTGAGCATCCCATGAGCACGAACAAGATGTGGGGCGGCCGCTTCGAGAGCGGACCTTCCGATATCATGAAGGAGTTTACGCCCTCCATCGATTTCGACAAACGGCTGTGGCGGCAGGATATCGCAGGCTCGAAGGCGCATGCGCGCATGCTGTCGGCGCAGAAGATCATTTCCTATGCGGATCGTGACGCGATCCTTTCCGGTCTCGACATGATCTGGAAAGAAATCGAGGACGGAACGTTCGTCTTCAGGCGGGAGCTTGAGGACATTCATCTCAATATCGAATCGCGGCTGAAGGAGATCGCGGGCGAGGCCGCGGGGCGGCTTCACACCGCGCGCTCCCGCAACGACCAGGTCGCGACCGATTTCCGGCTTTGGCTGCGCGATGCCTGCGCGGAGGCCGATGCGGCGCTCGCGGAGCTGCAAGGCGCGCTGCTGAAACAGGCCGAAGCACACAGCGACACGATCATGCCGGGCTTCACCCATTTGCAGCCCGCGCAGCCGGTGACCTTCGCGCATCATTGTCTCGCCTATGTCGAGATGTTCGCGCGTGATCGCGGCCGGATCGCCGATGCGCGCGTGCGGATGAATGAATCGCCGTTGGGCGCGGCTGCGCTTGCGGGCACGTCGTTTCCCATTGACCGCCAAGCGACAGCCAAAGAACTCGGCTTCATGGGGCCGATGCGCAATTCGCTCGATGCCGTGTCGACACGCGATTTCGCGCTCGAATATCTCGCTGCCGCGACGATCTGCATGACCAATCTCTCGCGGCTGGCAGGCGAGCTGGTGCAGTGGACGAGCCCGGCGTTCGGCTTCGTGCGGCTGTCGGATGCCTTCACCACCGGCTCCTCGATCATGCCGCAGAAGCGCAATCCGGATGCCGCTGAACTCGTGCGCGGCAAGACCGGCCGTGTCCTCGGCGATTTTGTGGCGCTGGCAACCGTGGTGAAGGGCCTTGCGCTTGCCTATGGCAGCGATCTTCAGGAAGACAAGGAACGCGTCTTCGATGCCGCCGACACGTTGGTCATGTCGCTTCGGGCCATGAGCGGCATGATCTCGGATCTGACGGTGAATAAAGACGCGATGCGCCGCGCGGCCGAGGCCGGTCATCCAACCGCGACCGATCTCGCCGACTGGCTCGTCCGGGTGCTGAAGAAGCCGTTCCGCGACGCCCATCACATTGCGGGCAGTATCGTCAAGCGCGCGGAAGAGCAGGGCGTGGCGCTCGACAAGCTGCCGTTCAGCGAAATGCAGAAGGTCGAACCGGCGATCACAAACGATGTTTTTGCCGTCTTGTCACTGGAAGCCTCGGTCAATTCGCGCGAGAGTACCGGCGGCACGGCGCCCAAGCGCGTGCGCGAACAGATTCAGTTCTGGCGGGAGCAGTTGACATGATCGGCCGTCTCATCCTCGCTGCGGTGATGGTGTTTTCGCTGGCAGGCTGCGGCGTGAAGAACGATCTCGTCATGCCCGACGGCACCAAGACCGCGAAGGGTCAGAAAGATCCGTCCAAGCCGCCGATCCCGCTCGGCGAATGAACCACTTCGATTATCGGAACGGCACGCTCCACGCCGAAGATGTCGATCTGTCGGCCATTGCGGATCGTGTCGGCACGCCGTTTTATTGTTATTCGACCGCGACCTTGGAGCGGCACTACCGCGTTTTTGCCGAGGTGCTGCCCAAGGACGCTTTGATCGCGTTTTCGGTGAAGGCCAATGGCAATCTAGCCGTTCTCAGGACGCTCGCCCGCCTCGGGGCTGGCGCGGATGTCGTTTCGGGTGGCGAACTCAAGAAGACGCTCGCGGCAGGCATTCCGCCCTCGCGCATTGTGTTTTCCGGCGTCGGCAAAACGCGGGCAGAGATGCAACTCGGCCTCGACGCCGGCATCCACCAATTCAATGTCGAGAGTGAACCGGAACTCGAAGCGCTGAACGACATCGCGCTGGAGAGCAACAAACGCGCGCCAGTGACGATCCGCGTCAATCCCGATGTCGATGCCAAGACACATGCCAAGATCACCACCGGAACGTCCGAAACGAAGTTCGGCATCCCGTGGAGCCGCGCGCGCGATGCCTATGCGCTGGCGTCGCGGTTGAAAGGCATCGAGATTGTTGGTGTCGATGTCCATATCGGAAGCCAGATCACGCAGCTCTCACCATTCGCGGAGGCCTTCGCGCGCGTCG
>CAZCJI010000197.1:0-6211 GCA_964498625.1 uncultured Rhizobium sp. | reverse complement strand
CGACATCGAATGCGCAGAAGAATCTGTACAAGGCCGTGAACACGGCCGCAGCGCTCGGCGCGAACACGATCGCGCTGTCGTGGGCGGTGCAGGAATACAAAAAAGAGGCGAGTGACGACGCGAAGTATTTCACCCATCCCGGCGTCGCCATCGTCGCCACCAGCGGGTCTGGCACGTATCAATCCTGCACGCCCTTCACGACGACGCTTTGCTTCCCCGCGTCGTCGCCGCATGTGACGGCCGTCGGCGGAACGTCGCTGTTCCTGAACGAAGACGGCACCTACAACAGCGAGATCGCCGATATCGCCGACAGCAATGGCTGTGCCGCGTATGAACCGAAGCCTGATTGGCAGCCCGATCTTGGCGGCTGCTCGCGCCGCACCACGGCCGATGTCGCGTTCGACGCCGATCCGAACACCGGCGTCGCCATCTTCAACAGCGCCGGCTGCAACAAGGGCAAGGATTGCTGGTTTGAGGTTGGCGGCACCGCGGTGGGCGCTCCGGCCATCGCGGCGGTCTATGCGCTCGCCGGCCTCGTCCCGGGCGACACATTCGGCAGCGAGATCCCGTACGAAAGCGGCAACGCGTCCAACCTGCACGACATCACCAGCGGCTCGGACGGGACGTGCGATCCTTCTTATCTCTGCACCGCAGAGCCTGGCTATGACGGGCCGAGCGGCCTGGGCACGCCGAATGGCACCGGCGCGTTTGCCGCCAAAGCGACCAGACGATGACGACAAAGGAATGCTTTCGCGAGCCCATTCCTGAAATCGCAGATGCCGCAAGATATTTAGATGCCGCAGTCTCTGCACACCTTTCGGGACGCCCAAAACTCACCCAAGAGCTGATTGTGCTCGCAGATATGCCGCCAATACGGAAGTGGACAGAGTCCATATGGGGCAGCAAAAGCCCCTATGTGCGATTCAGTCCATTGCCCGGCTCACCACCGACGCTTTCACAAGAACACCGGATCGAGTGGCGAATGCCGGATTCTGCAACGAAGCAGCTGCTACACCGTCGCGACGGGTATTGTTGCCGGTTTTGCGGCATACCGGTGATCAGAAGCGAAACGCGACGTCGTATTGTCCGTGCTTATCCAAACGAAGCTCCGTGGGGCAGAAAAAATAGCCAGCAGCACGCGGCGCTTCAGGCGATGTGGGCGCAATACGATCATGTCCTACCCCATTCGAGGGGCGGTACAAACGAGTTGGACAACATGATCGTTACTTGCGCGCCCTGCAATTTCGGCCGCATGGAGTTCACAGTTCAGGAGGTTGGGCTAGCCGACCCAAGAGATCGCGAGCCAATTCGTTCGACGTGGGATGGCCTCGAACGGTTCTGTTGAGTCCTATGCGTCCGCTTCCGCCCGCATGGCGCGTTTGCGGTCGTGCGGCGAGAGTTCGCGCTTGCGGATGCGGATCGACTGCGGCGTCACTTCGACCAGCTCGTCATCCTCGATATAGGCGATGGCCTGTTCGAGCGTCATCGGCGTGATCGGCGTCAGGCGCACGGCCTCGTCCTTCGAGGTGGTGCGGATGTTGGTGAGCTGCTTGGCCTTGAGCGGATTGACCTCGAGGTCGTTGTCCTTCGCGTTCTGGCCGATGATCATGCCCTGATAGACCTTCGTGCCGGGCGTGACGAACAGCTTGCCGCGTTCTTCCAGGTACCAGAGCGCATAGGCCACCGCCTCGCCGTCGCCAGTCGAGATCAGGACGCCGTTGGTGCGGCCGACAATGGGCCCCTTGTGCGGCGCGTAGCCCGAGAACATGCGGTTCATCACGCCGGTGCCGCGCGTGTCGGTGAGGAATTCGCCGTGATAGCCGATGAGGCCCCGCGCGGGGGCCTGGAACACGATGCGCGTTTTGCCCGCGCCGGTCGGGCGCATGTCGGTCATCTCGCCCTTGCGGGTCGAGATTTTCTCGATCACCACGCCCGTATAGGGATCGTCGACATCGATGGTGACTTCCTCCATCGGCTCCAGACGCTCGCCGTTTTCGCCGGTCTGAAACAGCACGCGCGGGCGGCTGATAGACACCTCAAATCCCTCGCGCCGCATCGTTTCGATCAGCACGCCGAGCTGGAGTTCACCGCGGCCAGCGACTTCGAACGCGCCATCGCCGGTCTCTTTCACCTTGATCGCGACATTGCCTTCGGCCTCGCGCAGCAATCGCTCGCGGATGACACGGCTTTGCACCTTGTCGCCTTCGCGGCCGGCGAGCGGCGAGTCGTTCACCGACACCGTCATCGCCAAAGTCGGCGGATCGATCGGATTGGCATGGATCGCCTCTGTCACGGCCATGTCGCAAAGCGTGTCGGCGACGGTGGCGATCTGAAGGCCCGCGATGGCAATGATGTCGCCCGCTTCGGCGCGCGCCACCGGCACGCGCGCAAGGCCCCGGAAGGCCAGCAGCTTGGTCACGCGCGCGCGCTCGAGTTCTTTTCCGTCGCGGCCCAGCACCTTGATCACGCGGTTCACCGTCATCGCGCCGGATTCAATGCGGCCGGTGAGAATGCGCCCCAGGAAGTTGTCGGCTTCGAGTGTCGTCACCAGCATCTTGAACGGATGATCGTCGCCGGCGAGCGCAACCGGCTTGGGCGGCGGCACGTCTTCGACAACGCGCTTGAACAGCGGATCGAGATTCTTGCGCTCGTCCTCCAGCTCGTTCACTGCCCAGCCATTACGGCCCGAGGCATAGAGATGATGGAAATCGAGCTGATAATCGTTGGCTTCGAGCGCCAGAAACAGGTCGAATACGCTTTCCAGCGTTTCCTTCGGCTGCGCGTCGTGGCGGTCGATCTTGTTGATGACGACGATGGGCTTGAGACCGAGCTTCAGCGCCTTGGACAGCACGAATTTGGTCTGCGGCATGACCGATTCCGCCGCATCGACCAGCAAGACCACGCCATCGACCATCGAGAGGATGCGTTCCACCTCGCCGCCGAAATCGGCGTGGCCCGGCGTATCGACGATGTTGATGCGCGTCCCGTTCCATTCGACGCTGGTGCACTTGGCCAGAATGGTGATGCCGCGCTCGCGCTCCAGATCGTTGGAGTCCATGGCGCGCTCTTCCATGTGCTGGTTCTCGCGCACCGACCCGGACTGCTTGAGCAGCTGGTCCACAAGCGTGGTCTTGCCATGGTCGACATGGGCGATGATCGCGATGTTGCGGAGATTCATAAATACGGGCTCGGGGCTTGGGTCCGGGGCTTATATAGAGGCGATTCCGGTGCGGCAACCGCGCCGGCGCCGTCGGAAAAACGTCAAAAAGCCTGACACTTCCGGCCTTTGGCTGCGGGCCGCCGGCGGATGCGCGATGCCGCCGGGTATGGCGGTTCGCGCCGCCGCCCCGCATCGCCATTCGTTAACGTGTTGGAATCTGGCGTTTCTTCGTCGCGGACGCTGAAAAACCGCGTATTTCGTTACAAAATAACAGGATGGACAGAAACATACTGGAAAAGCCGTGCTAGGAACCCGGTTGTCCGGCACCCCGCAGCGGCAGAGATAGAGTGTCGCGCGTTGTAGTCTTCAGCCGAGCGAAGCAACCGCCGGCCTCAAGGATTGGTTGATGAATATCCGCATCCCGAGCGCGCTCGAGTCGTTTCCCGACAGTGTTCAAAAGCTGCCGGACGCGCTTCGTACGAACACGCGCGCACGGCTGATCGCAGGCATCATCGGCGTCGTCCTCGTTGCGGCGATTGCGTGGTGGTGGTTCACGCCGGCGGCGAAACCGAAAGGACCGCCGCCCGCGCCGGTCAGGATCGCCCATGTCGGCCGCAAGACGGTGATGGTCACGGAGCGCACGGTCGGCACCATTGTCGCCAACGCCACGGTCCAGGTCACCGCGCAAGTCGGCGGACAGATGATGACCGCGGCCTTCAAGGAAGGCGATGTCGTCCATGCCGGACAGTTGATCTTCCGCCTCGATCCCCGTCCGTTCCAGGCCGCTCTTGAGCAGGCGCAGGGAACGCTCGCCAAGGATCAGGCTTCGCTCGTCAGCGCCCGCAACGACCAGACTCGCTACGATACTTTGTTCAAGCAGAACGCCGCGTCGCAACAGCAACGCGACCAGGCCGACGCGACAGCCAAGGGATTTGCGGCGACCGTGCAATCCGACAAGGCCGCCGTCGACATGGCGAGGCTGAACCTCGGCTATTCCATGGTGCGCTCGCCGATCGACGGCAAGACGGGACCGATCCTCGTGCAGCCCGGCAATCTCGTGACGGCGAATGCGGCCAGCCCACTTGTCACCATCACGCAGCTCCAGCCCGTGAAGATTTCTTTCTTCCTGCCGCAGACCGATCTGCCGCAGATTCAGGCGCGCATGGCCAAACAGGCGATGACTGTGACGATCCAGGTCCACGGCGCCGGCGGAAAGACGCTCACCGCGCCCGTCGATTTCGTCAGCAACGCGGTCAGTGCGCAGACGGGCACCATCGAACTGCGCGCGACGTTCCCGAATCTCGACAACACACTGGTGCCGGGCCAGCTCGCCGATACGAGCGTGACCGTCAACCAGATCGATAACGCCATGGTGGTGCCGCAAGATGCCGTCAATCCGGGCCCGGCGGGAAGCTATGTCTGGTTCGTGGATCAGCAGTCCAAGGCGAAGCTGGTCGATGTTCAGGTCTTGAACGATGACGGTACGATTGCGGCCATCAAAGGCAACGTGAAACCCGGCGACCGCGTCATCACCGATGGCCAGTTGCGTGTCATTCCCGGCGGCAAGGTAACGATCAAGAGCGGCGGACCGTCCGGCAAGAGCAACCCAGGTCAGGCCCCCGCGGGCGCGCAATGAACATCTCGCGGCCGTTCATCGAAAAACCGATCATGACGACGCTGCTGATGGCGGCGGTCATGATCTTCGGCGCCTTCGGCTATTCGACGCTGCCGGTGAGCGAATTGCCCAACGTCGATTTTCCGACGATCCAGGTTTCCGCAAGCCTGCCCGGCGCCGATCCACAAACGATGGCATCGTCGGTGGCGACGCCGCTGGAGAGCCAGTTCTCGACCATCGCCGGTATTTCGTCGATGACATCGACGAGCGGCCAGGGTTCGACCAGCATCACGATCCAATTCAACCTCGACCGCGATATCGACGGTGCCGCGGGCGACGTCCAGACCGCGATCCAGGCGGCGGCGCGCCAGCTCCCCAGCAACCTGCCGAGCCCGCCAACGCTGCGCAAGGTCAACCCGTCGGATTCGCCGATCATCTATCTGGCGATGCAGTCGCCGACCATGCCGCTCTACCAGCTCGACAAATATGCCGAGAACCTGCTGGCGCGGCAGCTTTCGACCCTGGCCGGCGTGGCACAGGTCAACATCTATGGCTCGCAGATCTACGCGGCGCGCGTTCAGCTGGATCCCTTCGCGCTGGCGGCGCGCGGCATCGGCATCAACCAGGTGGCAAGCGCGATCCAGTCCGCGAACGTCAACCAGGCGACCGGCCAGCTCAACGGCCAGACCCAGGCGACGTTGATCCACACCAACGGCCAGCTTGAAGACGCGGCTGCCTATAACCAGCAGATCATCGCCTATCAGAACGGCGCGCCGGTGCGCATCAAGGACGTGGGCCGCGCCGTCGACAGCGTCGAGAACAACCTCGTCGGCTCCTGGTACAACGGCAAGCAGGCCATCGTGCTCGCGATCCAGCGCCAGCCGGGATCGAACACGATCCAGATCGTCGATTCGATCAACCGCGTGATCCCGAAATTCCTGAACACGCTGCCCAAGTCCGTGACGCTGAACGTGATCTACGACCGCAGCCAGTCGATCCGCGCGTCTGTGTCCGATGTGCAGACCACATTGCTGATCGCCGCGGTACTCGTCGTCATGGTGATCTTCCTGTTCCTGCGCACGCTCTCGGCGACGATCATTCCGTCCATCGCGCTGCCTCTCGCCGTCGTCGGCACCTTCGCCGGCATGGCGTTCCTGGGTTACAGCCTGGACAATCTTTCGCTGATGGCGCTGACCCTGTCGGTCGGCTTTGTCGTCGATGATGCGATCGTGATGCTCGAGAACATCATGCGCCACGTCGAGGAAGGCGAGAAGCCGTACGAGGCCGCGCTGAAAGGCTCGTCCGAAATCGGCTTCACCATCCTGTCGATGACGGTCTCGCTGGCGGCGGTGTTCATTCCCATCGTCTTCATGGGCGGCATCGTCGGCAGGTTGCTGCACGAATTCGCCGTGACCATCATTCTGGCCATCGTCGTA
>CAZCJI010000196.1:0-6273 GCA_964498625.1 uncultured Rhizobium sp. | reverse complement strand
GAGGACACGTATTATCAGCATGCGGCCGGACTGCTGAACGATGCCGCGTTTAAGACCTTTGTTGCATACCAGAAGTATGCATTCACACAGTGCGGCATGCGTGTGCAATGGAAACGGCAAAGGGTCTACTACGCGGGTGCATATGTCACCTTCATGGACAAGCTTCTTTCTGAAGCCCCGATCTCAACCGCCCACGACGCCGTTGCGGATTGGAAAGCAGGCGTGGCTGCGGAACGCGAACAAAATTCAAACTGAGATATCACCCAATTTGCGGTAGTGTCTCAGTTTGAATTTTGACCCCGTTGCCCCCTGCCGGACGGGGTTTTGGGGTCAGACGGTAGCCCGGAGTCTGTCCCTGTGACTGTCATGGAAGACGTAATCGACCTTCTCAAGAAGGTCTCGCCGCAGGCGGTTTGTGACGACTGTATCGCCTCACGGCTCAATTTGACCGTCCGCCAGCACGCCAATATTAAAACGCGCGAACTGGAGCATGCGCCCCGGTTTGATCGGCGCAAAGATGAATGCAGCTTCTGCGGCTCCATGAAAAAGGTAATCCGGTATGCCTAAAGGCCCCCATGGCCAGAAGCGCGACTGGGTGCACATTGTTCTGTCCAACATACCCATGCGACTTCTTGTTATTCCTGCGGGATTGGTAGTTGTCGTTCTGGTCTACTTGGTCACGCTTGCGGTCCCGTCTTTGAATAAGGCAGCTGTGGCATTGGTGACGGCCTTTTCTCTAGCAGCTCTATTCGTGACGTATTTTGGAGGGCGATATGACAAAAGGCCCTAACGGCGAGAAGCGCAAGGCCGATGCAATAAGTAATCCCATGCCTAAGCCGCCCAAGCCGCGCGGGCCGTATAAGAAAAAGGCAGACGCGGTGTGAAGTATCTCCGAGTGCGCTGGACACATTCTAACGATGCATTTCCAGTCTTGCTCTACTCTGAAATTGATGACGCGCGCTGGGAATCCAGAAAGGTTGAAATCTTTTTGGATGGACGGATTGGTTGGGCTGATGCGCACCATGAAGTTGGCGGCTCTACTTTAGGACAAGCCGAAATTCCACCGCTCAATGAGATCAATGCGCAAGATGAGTTCGAAGGTTTCGAGATCGGCGCTGAAGAGTTTGAAACGGCGTGGTTGAAAGCAAGAAATTCAAACTGAGACGCTACCCGATCTTGCCAATAAGCACGGCATTGCCGATTACGCCAGCTTTGCGCTTCTGACCTTGGAGGCCTTTAGGCATGGGCCTCTTTTCTCGAAGGCAGTAAAACTAAGATTCCGAGCATCAGGGCCCCCAAAAAACGCCGAAAGCCAGAGCCAGACCTTGGGCGAACGGCCACGCTCGCGAGCCAGACGTTGTGCGGCGTGGGCGCAAACAATGTTCACGACCAATAAAATAGCAAAGGAGATAGGGCCGATTGCGTCCATCTGATGACCCTATCGGCAGCGCCAAAAGCAAGCAATCCCGGCAAATTTCAAACTGAGACACCACCACAAATTGATCGAAACAAAACGTGAACATTCTAAACATTGCGGGCCGCTGACGGCGCTCCTATCTCCGTCCCGAAGTCTGGCTCTGGAGGAGCGGTGTGAGGCTTGTCATTGGCGTGGAAGGCGCGGTTTCGCGAACCCTTTCGTACATCCCAATTGAATGCTCCGCCACGAAATCGCGCGGTTCAATTGGGCAGCGCGAATTGAATTTGAAAATGGAAAAAGGGGAGCGGGGAGGGGTACAGCGGAATCGTGAAAACGAAGATCAAGCTGTTGTGGGTCTGGCGCCAGCGGCATCTAGAATGAACGATGAGGCAGGGGGTACCCCCCCCGGAAAATTTGAGGTTCAAATGGGCGGCGTTCAAGCGGTGAAGGAAAATAATGTGCTTCGCCGAGGCTCTCATAGATAGTTGCGCAAGTTTGTTTCTCGCTTAAGTATGCGCCGTCCTTCACGCCGCTCCCCGATGCCCAAATCGCCCCGCGCCAAGGCCGAAAGCTCTCCGCGAAACGCCGTCGCCGAGGCCCGCCGCGCGTTCATCGCCGCCGGGTCCGATCTTTCCGGGCATCGCGAGCGGCTGCGCGCGCGTTTCATGAACGGCGGCGCGGACGCGTTTCCGGATTATGAGATGCTGGAACTCGTGCTGTTTGCCGCGATCCCGCGCCGCGACGTGAAGCCGCTCGCGAAAGGCCTGCTCGCGCATTTCGGCAGTTTCGCCGAAGTTATCGCCGCGCCGCGCGAAAGGCTGCTCGAGATCGACGGCATCGGCGAGAGCGTCGTGACCCAGTTCAAGGTGATCGAGGCGGCTGCGCTGCGCCTGTCGCGCACCAGGCTGATCGGCAAGCCCGCGCTCAGTTCGTGGCAGGCGCTGCTCGACTATTGCAAGGCGGCGATGGCGCGCACGGCGCGCGAGGAGTTTCGCGTGCTCTTTCTCGACCGCAAGAACGTGCTCATCGCCGACGAGGTGCAAAGCGCCGGCACGATCGATCACACGCCGGTTTATCCGCGCGAGATCGTGAAGCGCGCGCTGGAGCTTTCGGCATCCGCGATGATCCTGGTTCACAATCATCCGAGCGGCGATCCGACGCCCAGCCGTGCCGATATCGAGATGACGCGGGAGATCGCCGCTGCATCCAAGCCGCTGGGCATCGCGGTCCACGATCATCTCGTCGTGGGACGCAACGGCCATGCCAGCTTCAAGTCGCTGGGATTGCTCTAAATTTCACCCACGCGGGACGCCGTGCTGATATAGTCGCGGCGGGATTGGCGGGGTTGGTCGGATGTGGCGGTTTGCGCTTCAGGAAAGCGGGCGGCTTGTGCTCGGCCTTTTCGGCGCGCTGCTTCTCGCGGCGATGATTTCCGCGCTGTCGGTGGCGGGCGCCGCGCAATCCCTCGATAGTTATTTCGCCGCGCTCGGCCATCGGTTGTTCGCCATGGTCCATTTGGATCTCGGTCCCAGCGCCATGAGCGACAACGGCGCGGCGCAGGAATTGGCCGCGCACGCGCCGATCACGCTGACGCTGGTTGTGTTTGGCCTCGCCATCGCCCTGCTGTTCGGCGCGCCGCTCGGAATTCTGCTCAGTTCGGGGCCGATGCGGCGCGCGGCCGCGCCCGTGGTCCAGTTCGTATCGGCGGCGCCCGCGTTCTGTGCGGGCCTCGCGCTGGCCTTCCTCGCGCGCAATCTTCTCGGATGGCCCGATGCCGGAGCGTTTCCGTCCGTTGCCCAACTCCTGCATCCCGACGCTACCGTGCTGCGCGATGTGTCGCTTCCGGCGCTGACGGTCGGCCTGGCCGGCATGGCGGCGATCCAGATGAGTTTGCGCCGTGCCGCGTCGGAGATGCAGGACTCGCCGTTCCGTACCGGTCTGCGGCGGCTCGGTCTTCGGGTGGCGGAAATCGATCGCACCTATGTCGCGCCGATGGTCTTCGCCGGACTGTTGGCCGATCTGGGCGAAGTGGTGCTCGCCTTGTTCTCGGCCGCGGTGGTGTCGGAATGGGTCTTCAACTGTCCCGGCGCCGCCGATCTGTTCGTGAAGTCCGTCGCGCTCCACGATTGGAACATCGCGGCCATGATCCTGTTCTTCTTCGCGGCGATCGTCATGACGGCGAATTTCACGGGCCGTATGATTGCCGAGGCGATTGCCGGCGCAGGCCGCGTGACATGAACGGGCTCTTCAGACGCGCACTCGCCGCGGTTGGTTGGTCGGGACTCGGTCTCACCGCGCTTGTCGTCGTGCTCAGCGATTTTCTCGCCCGCGCGCAGGCAGGCGCAATCCATATCGGACCCGCGCTGTCGCCGCCGTCATCGCGGTTTCTCTTCGGAACCGACATGCTCGGACGCGATATGCTGAGCGAGACGCTGCATGCGTTGAACGCCACCGTCGTCAGCGCCGTTCCGGCAGCCCTGCTGGCGATTGCGACCGGAGCTCTGTTCGGGTTCGTCGGCGCCCGTTTTCCCGAACCAGCACGGCTTGTACTGCGCTGGGCGATGGGCGTGTTCGCTTCGATACCGGCTTTGTTGCTGGCTATTCTTCTGATCGGACTGACCGCGCGAGGCTACGCCGTTGCGGCCGCGGGGCTCGCGGTTTCGCCGCTGGCCTTTGTGCGCGCCTTCGATCGCGCGCGGGAATCGACAAACTCCGCGCATTCGGAATATGCGCGTGCCACCGGCATCGCGGCGTCGGCGCTGCTGAAGCGCGACCTTGCGTATGAAGTGCGTGATAGTCTGCTGTCCACAGCGGCGCGCGCGTTTGCGGCGGTGACGATCATTCTTTCGACTGTGAGCTTTCTGGGGTTCGGCGCGGTTCCGCCGCATCGCGATCTTGGCCTCACGATTGCCGCCGCGAAACCCGTTTATCTCGAAGCGTGGTGGACGGCCGCTTTTCCCGCACTGGTGCTTCTCCTGATAATCCTGCTCGCGCGGTTGGCGGCCGGTCTGGACGAGGGAGAGCGTGCATGACCGCGCGCCGCCTGATCGAGATCGGCGATCTGCGCGTCACGCAGCCGGGAATGCCGCTGCCTGTCCTCGACCGGTTCTCTTTGACGCTCAATGCCGGTGAGACCGTCGTGCTCCTGGGCGATGCGCACAGCGGCAAGGATGCGGTGCTTCGCCTGCTCGACGGGGTGCCGGACGCCGGCGAAGAATTCACCGCCAGGATCGGATTCAACGGCGCTGAAGCGAAGCAAATCTCACGCGGGCTGCAGCCGCCGTTCCGCGTAGCCTATCTTCCTGCGGCCGCATCGCAGCCGCTCCATCCGCGGTTCAGCGCCGCGTCGCAGCTCACGCATATCGTCGCCCGAAGGCTCGAATGTCCCAGCGGCGCCGCGCAAGCCGAATTTCGCGCCGCGCTGACACATCTTTCCGGCGCACCGTGTTTCGAATTGCTCGATTGCCCGCCGCAACGGCTCGACGACATATCGCTCAGCTGGGCGCTGCTGGCGGCAGCCAGTGCCGCTGCGCCGGAGTTGCTGCTTTGCGATCATCCGTTCCTGAATATTTCGCCCAGCGCTGCGCGCATGCTCACCGATGCGTTGCTCGCGGAACAGAAACGCCTTGGCTTCGCGATCCTCTATGCCGCGCGCGGCCCGCAATCGGTGATGCGCCTGGATGCGCGGACGCTCGTTCTCAGGCAGGGACGGATCGTCGAAGAGAACGACGCTGCGGATCTTGTGAGTGGCCAGACACATGCTTACACGCAAGCCCTGTTCAAGGCGCTGCCGCAACACGTCGCGGACAAGCCCAAGCGCTCGTCGGTGCGCGGCGAGCCGCTGCTTCAGGTGCAGGGTTTGGGCCTGAACACACCGCTCAGAAAACCCGTGCGCACAAAAGACGCGCTGAGCTTCGAGTTGCGGCGCGGCGCGTCGCTCGCGCTTGTCGGCGAGGAGGGATCGGGCCGGCACGCTCTCATGCGTGCCGTGTTGGGCTTGGACCGCAAGCCGGGCCGAATCCTGTTCGACGCGGTCGATCTCAGTCTTCTTTCCCAGACGATGACCGCGCGGTTGCGCCGGCGTGTCGCCTTTATCACCAGCAACGACGACGCGCTCGACCTGCGCATGACGCTCTGGGACACGGTGGATGAGCCTTTGCGTGCGCACCTTCAGCTCTCGCGCGATCTGACTGCGGGCTATCGCGAGGCGGCACTCAAGCGTGTGGGCCTTGCCTCGCATGACGGGCGGCGCACGGTGGCGAGCCTTTCGCCCTTCGACCGGCGCAGGCTGATGGTGGCGCGTGCGATCGTTTCGGCGCCATTGCTGGTCGTGGTCGACGAACCGCTGCGCGGACTCGACGCCGTCGCGCAGACGACGATGCGCGATCTTCTGGTGGATTTCCGCGCGGAGCAGCAGGCGGCATTCCTGGTCATCACTGGAGATTTCGCGGTGGCGCAGGCGCTGGCCGACGACGCCATGGTGTTCAAGGACGGGCGCGTCGTGGAGCGCGGGCAGATCCGCGCGCTCCTCACCAACCCAAAGGATCCGGCCACGAAAGCACTGGTTGAGGCGGCGGCGATCCGTCCTCTTTCGCGAGGCGCGGCGCCGGTCTAGAAGGGGCGGCAATGCCGTCCAAGCAGATTCCTCGAGAATGATTCCCCGCTACGCCCGCCCCGAAATGACGGCGATCTGGTCGCCGGAAACGAAATTCCGCATCTGGTTCGAGATCGAGGCGCACGCCGCCGATGCGCTCGCAGACCTCGGCGTGATCCCGAAAGAATCCGCGCGCATCATCTGGGAGAAGGGCAGCGCGGCGAAATTTGACGTCGATGCCATCGACGCCGTCGAGCGCGAG
>CAZCJI010000195.1:0-6318 GCA_964498625.1 uncultured Rhizobium sp. | reverse complement strand
CGCGCAGGCTCGACCGCAATCTCACCGCTTTCGGCCGCGTGCTCGACGGCATGCAATATGTGCAGAAGCTTCAGCGCGGCGATCCGGCGGTCGATAACGGCGTGATCGCGGACAAGGCCAATCAGGATCCGATAACGACGATGAAACTCGCCTCCGACATGCCGGAAGCGGAGCGGCCGCATTACGAAGTCATGCGTACGGATTCGAAAACCTTTGCCGCATGGAAGAAGAACAAGAAGAACCCGGCGCCGGGGTTTTATATCCGCACGCCCCCGCCGATCCTCGACATCTGCCTCGCGCCGGTGCCGACCCGGAAAAGCCCAGCAAAATCATAGACATCATTTATTGATGATTATTTGATTGACATGTGAGGGGTCGACACCTATCTCTTCTACATAAGAAGGGAGAATGGAATGGCCAAACTCGACATCGGCGTAGGACAGGATTTTCCGATTGAGGAAAAGCCGTGTTCCGAAGACCGCGGCTGCACCGGCCACGGATATCGCCATCATTTTCATCATCATCACGGTTCGGTTCGCGAGATGTGGCGCCGCCACTTCGGACGCAGCGATGCGGCCGCTCAAAAGAAAGACAAGGAATAACTATGCATCGTCATCATCACAGACATGGCCGCGGACGCGGCGAGACACCGCCGGAATCCGGCGAGCGCAGCACGACGCGTGTGCAGCTTGAAATGCCGCCGCAGGCGATGGAACGCCTCACGCGCCTGAAGGAAAAAACCGAGGCGGCGTCCTATGCCGAAGTGATCCGCAACGCGCTACGCGTGTTCGAGGCGATGGCCGAGGAGCACGAAAAGGGAAACGAATTTTTTTTGAAGCACAGCGACGGTCAAACGGTCGCCTACAGGATTTTCCTCTGATGAGCGTTGAGCCCCAGACAAGTTTCTTCGGCGATCTCCAGAACTATGTGGCGCGAAAGGGCCGCCGTGCGTGGCCGCTGACCGTGCTCTCCAAATCGCGCATCGCCCCACGCATGGTGCGGGTAGAATTTCTGGGCAGCGATCTTGACGAATTCGTCTGGACGCGCGGGCAGGATGTGGTGCTGGAAATTCCGTCGGCCGAGGGTGTCGCGCGCCGCCACTACACCGTCCGCGCACACGATCCGGTCAAGCGCACGCTGAGCATCGACTTCTTCCTGCACGGCGAAGGCGCCAGCGGCCCGTGGCTCGATGGTCTGCGCACCGGCGATGCGGTGAACGCGGTCGGCCCGCGCGGTCACACCTATCTCCGCGAGGCGGACTGGCACCTGTTCGTCGGCGACGAGACCTGCATTCCGGGAATCTTCGCGATGCTGGAGGAACTGGGCGATGCCGCAAACGCCCATGTTTTTCTCGAAACGGAAGGCGAGGCGGATCGGATACCGTCTCGGACTGCGATCAATTGGGTAACGCGCAACGGCAATGCGCTCTTCAACGCTATCGAGAATTTCCCGCTGCCGAAGGGCAAGGGCTTCGCGTATGTGATCGGCGAGACCGCGAAAGTGCGCGCCATCCGTCACCGTCTGCTCGAAAGAGGCATTGCGCGGAATCGCATTGCGGCCGAAGGTTACTGGCGTCCCGGCCGCGTCGGCGGGCACGACCACGTCTGAGGACAGCCTTGCCGCTTCGTATTGTCGATCGCCCGTCGCCGAACCATGACTCGCGAAACGGCGCGCCTGTCGATATCCTTGTGCTGCATTACACCGGCATGAAGACGGCGGAAGAGGCGCTGGCGCGGCTGTGCGATCCGGCGGCGAAGGTCAGCGCGCATTACACCGTCGACCGCGGCGGCACGGTGTACGCCCATGTGCCGGAGAGCGCGCGCGCGTGGCATGCCGGTGTGTCGTATTGGGCGGGCGAGCGCAACGTGAACGCGCGCTCGATCGGGATAGAGATCGTCAATCCCGGTCATGAATTCGGATATATCCCGTTCGCGGATGCGCAGATCGCCGCGCTGATCGACCTCGCGCATGGAATCATCAAGCGTCATCCGATCACGCCGAAGCGGATTGTCGGGCACAGCGATGTCGCCCCCGCGCGCAAGACCGATCCCGGCGAATTGTTTCCATGGCAGCGTTTGGCAGAGGAAGGCATCGGCGTCTGGCCAAAGGCCACCAAAACGACCGGTGATTTCGCCGCGAATCTGAAACGCTACGGCTATGGCATGCCGCCCGATGCGGACGTTGCGCAGAAAGACGTAATCACGGCCTTTCAGCGCCATTTCCGGCCCGCGAAGATCGACGGTGTCGCAGACGAAGAAACCCAAGGTCTGGCAAGCACGCTTGGTGCACTCTAGCAAATAAAAACGGCGGCCCTGCCGGAACCGCCGCTTCTCGTTCAAACGTGCGCCTTTTACTTGTGGCGAAAGAGCGATGAGACCGGCTTCAATCCCGTCTTTTCCGGTTTGGCGCCGGTCACGACCTCATAGGTGTATGGCCCGAGGGTGTTCTGGGTCACGCCGTCCAGCGTATAGAGAAACGATACTTGCCCCGTGCCGTCCGTCGCGAACGGTTTGGCGAAAACGATGTCGTAGGACAGTCCCGGCGAATTCGCACTGGTCAAGCCGAAATTCGCGAACAGTCCGACACCCCGGATTTTGGTATAAGTGCCCACACCAAAATTTTCGTCGCAAACGTCGGTCTCGGCGATGGTATTTATGAGGCCGCCTTTGCCGATCGTGATTTGCTCGACATTGCAGAAGCCATCGATGCTGATCGTGACGACACCGGCGCGCACTCTCGCCGCTGCTCGATCCACCGTACCTGTCATGATCGCCGCGGCCGCACAAAGCGCGAGGGATAGTTTCTTCATGAGTTCCTCCGGCGCCTAGCGCAGAAACGATGTGATGGATTTCGTGCCGCGCGCGTGAACGTCATCGCCGGTGCTCACGGTATAGGTCCCGGTCGTCTTCGTTACCGTCGCTCCGTCAGCCGTGCTGTACAGGATCCATGTGCCACCCGTGATGTAGGGCGCGGACAGCATCAGGTAATAGCTGTTCGGATCGCTGTTGAACTGCACGGTCATGCCGGTGCTGTTAAGGTGCTTGAATTTTCCGTTGTAGCCGGTGCCAAGGCCCGGTTCGCAGGCCGTGCCGGCGAACGATGCCGAGACATTGCCGCCGTTCGCGGTGAGCGTCACCTCGTTGCAGGCGCCATCGAAGGTAATCGTTGTGGTCACGGGATCGGCCCATGCGCCGCCGGCCGATACGGCGAGTGCCGCCGCGGCGCCCAATGCAAGTAGCGTCTTTCTCACGCAATCCTCCTGGAGGAACAGACAGGCAACCCCGGCCCGAAGACCGGATGCTGTGTCGTTTTTACCGGAAACACAAGCTGCCCGATGTCGCGCTCGGGCAAGTTCCTTAATGTCCGCAAGGACATGCGCTGCGGGCATGGCGGTTCGCGGAAAGGCGATATGCTCGGGCAACCACGGGCATTGCCTATATTGCCGATTGTTAAGAAGGGTCGGCACGAAAACCATCGGCATGCCGGGCGGGATGAGTTGGGAGTCCACCACCGTCTACGATCGGCTCATGAACCGCGCGGTGCAGGCTCGGCTCGGCGGTGTCCACTCCACGAAGGCGCTTCTGTATTCCTTCGACTTCGTGCCGCACCGCGGAGAAAAATGGCATCATCGTCGACAGGCCGCGCGAAAAATTCGGTATGGAAATACTCGTGCCCTGTGCGGCGGACAGGGCCGAAAACCATCGCATCATCGTTGAAGAACTGGTGCGGGGGCAGTTTCTCGAATCCGCGCGTGCAACCCATCGCCGGGTTGGTCGCACGCCACGCCGACGGCGCCGTTCTCGGCTGCGCGGAAATCCCCATACGGGCGAAGCCGGAAGATGCCGGCGTGCCCTTGCTCGATACCACCGCATTGCATGCGCACGCGGCTGCGGAACGCGCGCTGCGCTGACCTTTCATGACGCCTGATGGCACAACATTGACAGCGCAAAGTCCGCCACCTTAATAGCGAATATGGAACAAGCAGATACGGCGCAGCCTGCGGACGCGATTTCGGCCGCTCTTTCAGAGGCCACCGCGCTGCTGGGAACAGATCCATCTGCCGCCGGACGCATCGCGTTTGATATCCTGAAATCGTCCCCTGGCCACGCGCGGGCACTGATGCTGTTCGTCAGCGCCAAACGCATCGCAGGCGACAAGACCGGCGCGCGTGCGGATCTGGAAGCACTTGCGCTGGCGCATCCCGATGAGGCCATGATCCTTCATGAGCTTGGCCTGATCGCGAACGCGACGAAGGATCACAACAGAGCGGCCACCGCATTTTCGCGCGTGATCGCGCTGGAACCCGATTTTCGGGATGCCTGGCGCCTTTTCGGCGATGCTTTGACGAAAACAGGACAGGTCGCCGAGGCCGGTGAAGCCTATGTTCGCAATCATGAGCTTTGGGCCAGGAGATTGGAAAAGCTCGAAGCTGCCGCCGATGACGGCCGTGGGCCGTTCCTGCTCCGGTATCTCGCGAACAATCCGACCGATGTGAATGTCAGTCTGCTGGTCGCGCAGCTTGAAATAAAGGTGAACAGGTTCGGGGATGCCGAAGTGCGGCTTGCCGAAGTGCTGCGGCGCGCTCCGGATTTCAAGCTGGCGCGTTTTGCGCTCGCGCAGGCGCTGCACAGGCAGACGAAAGCCGAGGAGGCGATCCGCCAACTCGATATCCTGCTGGAGAACGATCCGCGCAATGTCGCGTGCCTGAATCTCAAAGGCCTTGCGCTCTCGCATCTCGGCGACTACGCGCGCTCGCTTGCCTATTACGAGATGCTTCTCGCGGAAAATCCGAACAACGCCGCGTACTGGGTCAGTTATGGCCATATTCTGAAGACGGTAGGCCGGCTGGAAGAGGCGGTCGCGGCGATGAAGAAAGCGATCGCGCTGAAACCCAACCTCGGCGAAGCCTACTGGCAACTCGCCGATCTCAAAATCTATCGCTTCTCCGAAGCCGAGATATCGGCGATGCGCGGCGCGCTCGCGGGCGAGCTTGCACCCAGGAACCGCGCGTTGATCCATTTTGCACTCGGCAAGGCGCTGGAGGACGCAAAGGATTACCGGCAATCGTTCGAGGAATACGCCAAAGGCAATGCAGAGCGGCGAGCCTTGATGCAATATTCGGCCGACGCTTTCACCCAGATGGTCCGGCGTTCGAAAGCATTGTTTACGGAAGAGTTTTTTCTCGCGCGCGCGGCAAGCGGAGACGCCACACCCGATCCCATCTTCATCGTCGGTCTTACACGGTCCGGCTCCACCTTGATCGAGCAGATGCTGGCGGCGCATCCGCAGATCGAGGGCACGGCGGAACTTCCGGCGATGGATGTCCTGGTCACGGAAATCCGCACCCGCTATGGCGCTGGCGCTTATCCCGGCGGGATCGGTGAACTCGACAGAAGCGCGTTTGCGCGGTTTGGCGCCGAATATATCGCGCGCACGCGCGCCCACCGCAAAACCGGTCGCCCGTACTTTGTCGACAAGATGCCCGCGAACTTCCGGCATACGGGCCTGATCCATCTGATCTTGCCGAACGCGAAGATCATTGACGCGCGGCGCCATCCGATGAGTTGCGGCTTCGCCAATTTCAAGCAGCACTTCACGCACGGCCAGCCCTGGTCGTACGATCTTGAGGATATCGGCCGCTACTATCACGACTATGTGGAACTGATGGCGCATTTCGATGCGGTTCTGCCGGGCCGCGTCCATCGCGTGCTCTATGAAGATGTTGTCGCGGATCCCGAGCGCGAGGTGCGCCGGCTGCTCGACTATTGCGGGCTTGCCTTCAATGAATCGTGTCTAAGGTTCTACGAGAACGACCGCCCTGTGCTGAGCGCGAGCGCGGAACAGGTTCGCCGCCCGATCTTCCGGGAGGGTCTGGATCAATGGCGGCATTATGAACCGTGGCTCGATCCGCTGAAAGCGGCGCTCGGCGATGTGCTCGACGCCTATCCCGCGGCGCCGTCTTTTCAGGGGAATGGTTGAAGCGATGAGCGAGACGGGTACATCGACGGGAATGTTGTCGGGTCCGCTGAGCGCTATTGTGCGCACATTGCAGGCCGATCCGCGTGGCGCCGCGCAGCAAGCCCGCGATTTCCTGCGCCGGTTTCCCGGACAGCGCGAGGCGCTGATGCTGCTGATTGCCGGACGCCGCCTGATGGGCGCCCCCGACAGCGCGCGCAATCTTCTGCAAACGCTTGCGAATGCGGAGCCCAATCTCGCCACGCTGCAATACGAACTCGGCCTGCTGCTCGCGGAGCACGGCGACAGTGAGGGTGCAGCGTCCGCATTTTCACGCGTGACGGAACTGGAGCCGTCGCATGC
>CAZCJI010000194.1:0-6329 GCA_964498625.1 uncultured Rhizobium sp. | reverse complement strand
TGTTCTTCGACGATGCGGCGAAGGCGGCAGAAGCGCTCGATATCGCGCTGACCAAACGCGGCAAGCATCAGGGCGACGACATCCCGATGTGCGGCGTTCCGGTGCATGCGTCGGATGCCTATCTGGAGAAGCTGATCCGCAAGGGCTTTCGTGTCGCGGTGTGCGAGCAGATCGAAGATCCGGCGGAAGCGAAAAAGCGCGGTTCCAAATCGGTCGTGAAGCGCGAAGTTGTGCGTCTCGTCACGCCGGGTACGCTGACCGAGGATTCGCTGCTGGAAGCGCGCGCCTCGAACATGTTGGCTGCGCTCGGCCGTGCCGGTGGCGAGCTGGCGCTGGCGGCGGCGGATATGTCAACGGGATCGTTTTCCGTCTGCGCGGTGGAAGCGAAGGAATTGGGTGCGGAGCTGGCGCGCATCGCGCCGCGCGAGTTGCTCGTGCCGGATGGGTTGCTGGCGGATGAGATTGTGTCTCCTGTGCTGAAGGCGTTCGGTCCCGCGTTGACGCCGCTGCCATCGGTGAAATTCGACTCGCATACCGGCGAGCGCGCACTGAAAACGCGCTACGGCGTGACGTCGCTGGACGGCTTCGGTCAGTTCTCGCGCGCGGAATTGTCGGCGGCTGGTGCGCTGATCGCCTATCTCGAATTGACTCAGAAGGGAAAGCTGCCGGCCCTATTGCCACCATCGCGTGTCGCGCCTAAGGCGTTCATGAGCATCGATGCCGCGACGCGGCGTAATCTCGAACTCACCGAGACATTGGGCGGCGAGCGGCGCGGCTCGTTGCTCGCGACCATCGACTGGACGGTGACCGCGGCGGGTGCGCGCGAACTCGCCACGCGGCTTGCGGCGCCGCTCACCGATGTCGCGGCGCTCGCGAAACGTCACGATGCCGTTGGTTTTTTCGCGAACGACAGCGAACTGCGCCGCCATATCCGCGAGGATCTGAAACGTGCGCCCGATATCGCACGCGCTCTGGCGCGTCTTTCGGTAGGCCGCGGCGGCCCGCGCGATCTGGTGTCGCTGCGTGACGGTCTTAAATGTGCGCGTTCGCTCCGCGACGGCTTGAAGCTGGACGGCATGACGCCATCTCCGGGCGAGGTGCGCGATGCCTGCCTCGTGCTCTCCGGCAACATCGCGGCGGTGTCGCAGCTTTCGGGCAGGCTGGAGCACCTCCTGACAGAGGAGCCGGGATTTTTCGCACGCGACGGCGGCTTCATCGTTGCCGGGGTTCACACACCGCTCGACGACGCGCGGCAGCTGCGCGATGAAAGCCGCCGCGTGATCGCGAGCCTGGAGGCACGCTATCGCGACCAGTCCGGCGCGCCGCTCAAGATCAAGCACAATGGCGTGCTGGGCTATTTCATCGAGGTCACGCCGCAGCACGCCGACAAGCTGATGTCGGGTGCCACGCGCGACTTGTTCCGGCACCGTCAGACAATGGCGGGTGCGGTGCGCTTCTCGACCGATGAACTGGCCACACTGGCGAGCCGCATCTCCGAAGCGGGTGAGCGCTCGCTGGCGCTGGAGCTGATCCTGTTTGAAGAGATGGTTGCGGAGGCGGTCGCAAGCGCCGCGCCTCTCGGTGCCATCGCGCAATCGCTTGCAGTGCTGGATGTGGCGAGCGCTCTCGGCGAACTCGCCATCGCGCGTCGCCTCACGCGTCCGCGCATCGATCAAAGCCTCGCATTCAACGTCCGGCGCGGCCGTCATCCCGTGGTCGAGCCCGCACTGCAGCAGAGTCATGCCGGCGCTTTCGTGCCCAACGATTGCGATCTTTCGCCCGATGGGGTCGGGCGTCTCTGGCTCGTCACCGGTCCGAACATGGCCGGCAAATCGACCTTCCTGCGCCAGAACGCGCTGATCGCGATTCTTGCGCAGGCCGGAAGCTTTGTGCCGGCGGACGATGCGCATATCGGCATCGTGGACCGGCTGTTCAGCCGCGTCGGCGCGGGCGACGATCTCGCGGCCGGACGCTCGACCTTCATGGTCGAAATGGTCGAGACCGCGGCGATCCTCAATCAGGCAACGGAACGCAGCCTTGTCATCCTCGACGAGATCGGGCGTGGCACGGCGACCTTCGACGGTCTCGCGATTGCCTGGGCCGCGGTCGAACATCTTCACGAGAAGAACAAGAGCCGCGCACTGTTCGCCACGCATTATCATGAGATGACGGCGCTGGCCGAACGTCTCGCGTCGCTCGCCTGCGTCACCATGCGCGTGCGCGAATGGAACGATACGATCGTGTTTCTGCACGAGGTCGCGCCGGGAATGGCGGACCGCTCATACGGCATCCATGTGGCAAAGCTCGCGGGTCTTCCAGCAGCGGTCGTGACGCGCGCGCAGGAAGTTCTCTCCGCGCTGGAGGAAGGCCGCGAGGGACATCAGCCGCTCGCCCGTATCGACGACCTGCCACTGTTCGCGGCGCAGCCAACCGCGCAACCGGCCGCGAAAGCGAGCGTTGTGGAGGATGCGTTACGCGAGATCTCGCCCGATGGGCTCACGCCGCGTGAAGCGCTGGAAGTTCTCTATCGATTGAAGGCAAAATTGCCCTAGATGAGCGCGTCCGGCCGCACCCGCAAATTTCTCGTCGTCGTCGACAAGACGCCGGAGAGCAAAGTCGCGATCCGTTTTGCCACACGCCGCGCACAGCACACCGGCGGACACATCACGCTGCTCTGCGTCGCCGAGCCCGGCGACATCCAGCAGTGGAAGGGTGTGGAAGAGATCATGCGCGAGGAAGCGCATCAGGCCGCCGAAGCGTTGCTGCACAGCGCCGCGAAGGCGGTGAACGAACTGTCCGGCATCGTGCCGGAACTTCTGATCGAGCATGGGCGCCCATCGGATTGCCTGCTCGCGCTCATCAAGCGCGACCCAGACATTTCGATCCTTGTGCTGGCCGCCAGCACCGGAAAAGAAGGCCCTGGCCCGCTCGTCTCTCTGGTGGCCGGAACAAAGGCCCAGACCATTCCCGTCACCATCGTGCCCGGCGGTTTGAGCGATGAAGCCATCGACGCCCTGGCTTGATGGGCCGCGCGCCGTGCGCGATACTCGATCACTGAACAGTCAGGCGGCACCATGTTCTGGAAAGTCCTTATTGTCCTTTCGCTTCTGGTCGTCGCGGGCACGCTTGTCGCTGGCATTGCGGTCATGGCGATCGGCGGCAAGACCGATGCGAAGTGGTCGAACGCGCTGATGCGCTACCGCATCCTTGCGCAGGCCGTGGCCGTCGGTGTGCTGATGCTGGCGCTCTACGCGTCGAGCGGGCACCAATAGCTATTTGAACTCTGCGCGCCACTCTGGCGTCAGGTCGTCGCGAAAGACCGACACCGGAATCGACAGCCGGAAATCGCCCAGAACATGGGCCCAGACCTCGCCCGGCCCGTAGAGCAGCACGATCCCGTTCGCTTTGGTGTCGCCCTTGGCATAGGTGAGCGCATAGTGGCCGAGCTTTTTCTCGTCGGCGGCAATGCCCTCATCGGCTTCCGACATATCGGTGTCGGCGCCGGCTTTCTCCGTCGCGCTTTTGACCCAGGCTTTACGCGCCGCGTCCGCGATGGCCTTGAACGCGGCCTGCGCTTTGCCTGGCGCGAACAATTCATGGAACGGCACGACGCGATTGGCGCGCTTGTCCCACACGATGCTGTCAAACTCCCCGTTGGGGTGCGCGCCGTTCTGGTCGATGAAAGTGTTGGTCGACAGGCTGATGATATGATCGTTCTCGAACGTCACGCGCCAGTCGGCATCAAACGAATAGGGGTGGAAATACTCCGGTATTTCTTTCAGGTCGGAAGTGGAATCTTTCTTGATCTCAGCGGTTTCCTTCTTGAAACGCTTGACGATCTCGTCGCGCAGTTTCGGTATCGCCATGGCCGGTTCTGCAATGCGCAGGCGGATCTCGTACGCCTTGGTCTTGTCGGTCTTGTCATAATCGGCGGCGGCAAGCGCAGAGGTTGCAAGAAACCCAAAGCCCAAGGCGCAAAGAACGATTCGCATGAGATAGCCCTTATCTCCGATTGTCATGGCCCGCGAATGCGGGCCACCCAGATGACGCAGACTCTATCTTCCAGGGTCGAGCGTATTTCAACTGAATGGCCCACACTCCGGTGGGCCATGACAAGCTGAGTTTGTCTGGCCGAATGCAGAACCCTCAGAAGAAACTCATCGGATCGATATCGACGGTCAGGCGCACGGAATTCGGGACTTTGCTTTCGCGCAGCCATGCGCGCATGTATCCCTGAATGTCCACGCCGCGATCCGCTTGGACAAGCAATCGTTCGCGCGTCTGCCCGCGCAGCAGCGAATAAAATGCGGGCGTCGGTCCCCACACCTTCACACCGCGCGCGGCTGGTGCGGCTTTCGAAAGGATGCGCCCGCTTTCGCGCACCGCGTCGCCGTCGGCTCCGGACAGGATGATCGCGGCCAGGCGTCCATAAGGCGGCGATTTCGCGCGTTCGCGAAATCCGCGCTCCTGTTCATAGAAGGCGTCGCGGTCGCCTTTCGCGAGCGCCTGCAACACCGCGTCGTTCGGATTGCGTGTCTGGACCAGCACAAGCCCGGGTTTGTCCGCGCGTCCCGCGCGGCCCGCGACCTGGTGCAGAAGCTGGAACGTGCGTTCGCGCGCGCGCACATCGCCGTCCGATCCGCCGAGATCGGCGTCGATTACACCAACAAGCGTGAGCTGCGGGAAGTGATGGCCCTTGGAAATGATCTGCGTGCCGATCAGGACATCGATCTCGCGCTTGGTCATGGCGCGGATTGCGGCCTGCATCTCCTGCGGGCCATGCAGCGTGTCGCTCGACGCGATCGCCATGCGTGCCTGCGGAAACACGACCGCGAATTCCTCAGCGACGCGCTCCACGCCAGGGCCGCAAGCGATGAAGGTCGCTGCGCTGTGGCACTGCGGACATTCCGGTGGCGTCGCGGTGTCGTAACCGCAGAGATGGCAGACCAGTCGCCTGCGATAGCGATGTTCCACCAGCCATGCCGTGCAATGCGGGCAGGTCATCTTGTGACCGCAGGCCTCACACAACGTGAGCGGCGCATAACCGCGGCGATTGAGAAACAGCATCGCCTGCTCGCCCGCGGCCAGTGTCTGCGCAAGCGCTTCACGCAACGGCGGCGACAGGAATGTGCCGGGATCGCCGCGATCCTGGGTGAGATCGATCAGGCGCACCTCGGGCAAAACAGCGGCGCCATGCCTGCGCGGCAGCGAGAGATGCGCATAGCGGTTCGCGGTCGCGTTGACATGGCTTTCGAGCGATGGCGTTGCGCTCGCCAGCACCACAGGGCACTGCGCGATGCGCGCGCGCACCACGGCCATGTCGCGGGCGTGATAGATCGCGCCTTCTTCCTGCTTGTAGGCCTGCTCATGCTCCTCATCGACGATGATGAGGCCGAGCTCCTTGAATGGCAGAAAGAGGGAGGAGCGCGCGCCCACGATCACGCACGCTTCGCCGCTCATCGCCGCGCGATAGACATGGCGGCGCTCCTTCTGCGACAGGTCGGAATGCCATTCGGCGGGCCGGCAGCCGAAGCGCTCGGCGAAGCGGTCGAGGAACTGGATGGTGAGCGCGATCTCGGGCAGCAGGATCAGCACCTGTTTGCCAGCGCGCATCGCTTCGGCGCCGGCTTCGAAATAGGTCTCGGTCTTGCCGGAACCCGTGACCCCGTCGAGCAGGCTCACGGAGAACCGCTTCGCCGCCACAGCCGCCTTCAGGCTACGCGAAGCGGCTTCCTGTTCGAGACCCAATGTCACCTGTGCGAATGCAGGATCGGGAATTCCGAATGGCGTGAACTCCGGAATCTCGACGGCGACAAGCGTGTTCGCGTCGATCAGTCCGCGCACAACGGCGGGCGTGACATTGGCTTCCTGCGCCAGCGCGCTCACGGATCGCGCCAGACCGTCGCCGGCGATCTCGACAACGCGTTTGCGCGGCGGCGTCATCTTCGTTGGGCGCGCTTCGCCAAGCACATAGGCAGTGCGCGGAACTTCCGCGTCGAATGCCTGCTGCGAGCGCAGCGCCATGGCCAGAACATTGCCGGGCGAATTGAGCGTGTAATTCGCAACCCAATCGACGAAGTCGCATAGATCGGCGGGAAGAACGGGATGCCCCTCGAGGGGGGTCGCTTCCTTCAGGCGATTGTCGCCGACGCCGCCTTCGGCCTCGCCCCACACGACGCCCAAGGTCTCGCGCGATCCCAAGGGTGCTGTAACCAGAAGCCCGCGCGCAACCTCTGTGCCTTTGGGGAGTTTGTAGTCATAGGCGCCGCGCAAGGGTAACGGCAAAAGCACACCGGCGCGCGGATGTGGTCCGAGCATCAAAGCGGGCT
>CAZCJI010000193.1:3087-6330 GCA_964498625.1 uncultured Rhizobium sp. | reverse complement strand
GAACATGCGCTGGAGACCAGCAAAATAATCGAACGGAAGGCCTAATGCTTTTCCCAGCGCCTTCGACATGGCCGGGCTCACACCCTGTTTGCCATTGATTATTTGGTTCACCGCCTTGGGGTGACAGCCGAGGATGAAGGTAAGGTCGCTCTGAGCCCAGCCGCGAGATTCCAGTTCATGGGCGAGTAGAACGCCGGGATGGGCAGGAACTGGGTCTTCTGGGGACATTTGAATACCGCGAGAAAATCATCTGATAGGAAATAATGCCACATTAGGCCGATGGTGTCAATACCCGTATTCCCCCCATAGGGGAAACTGACATTTATGCTTGCAATTTCAAACTGAACATTTTACATTGCCGGTATGAACAAGCTGCCCCTCGAAAAGCGCGTCCACATCCTGACCATGCTGGTTGAGGGCGTTTCCATGCGGTCGATCTCCCGCGTCGCCGATGTGTCGATCAATACCGTCACGAAATTGCTGATCGAAGCCGGGCAAGCTGCGGAAGCCTTCCATGACCGCACGGTCAACGGCCTGCAAACTTCCCAGCTACAGTGCGACGAGATTTGGTCTTACTGCTACGCCAAGCAGGGCAACGTGAAAAAGATGAAGGCAGAGAACGCGGACGCTGGCGATGTGTGGACGTTCACGGCCTTAGATCGCGACAGCAAAATGATCGTGTCGTGGTTCGCTGGCAATCGCAGCAACAACTCCGCAGAGGCGTTTCTCGGTGATGCAGCGGGCCGCATCGTTACGCCGGTTCAAGTCACCACGGATGGCTTCAAGGGCTATGAAATGGCGATGCAAAAGACCTTCGGCAATCAGGTCGATAACTCCTACGGCCAGATCAAGAAGGTCTATGCCGCGACCTCTGACAAAGGCCCCGCACGCCGTTACAGCCCCGGCGTTTGTGTCTCCGCTGATCGCGAAGCCCGCTTCGGCAATCCCGATGAGAAGATGATTTCGACATCGCACGTCGAACGCATGAACCTGAATATGCGCATGGGTATGCGCCGGTTTACTCGTCTGACCAATGCGTTCTCAAAGAAACTCGACAACCATCTGCACGCGCTGGCCCTATATTTCTTCCATTACAATTTCTGCCGCCAGCACAAATCGCTCCGCACGTCGCCAGCGCAAGCCGCAGGCGTCACAGATGAACTGCTGACGATGGAACACCTCTGCGCTATCATGGACGCAGCGAACCCGCCGAAACCGCGCGGGCCATATAAGAAGGCAGCAGCGTAATGCGGTCAGCAATCGCTCTAGGTGTCACGGCTTTTAGCGCTGCGGTGTTTTGGTTGGGATGGCCTTATATGTACGTCGTCGCTGACTCTTGGCTCGGAACGGTTGGAGCGATCTTTGGGATCGTTCTGTGGGCTGCTATGGCACTTTTCGCCATCAGGACGGCTTGGAATTGGGCAAGAAATTTAAACTGAGACACTACCGACTATTGCGGTTGCTGTTGCACGCAGGCATTGTCACGCAAGCGGCACCAGTCTTCGCGACGCGAAGCGGAGTGAAGACTGCCCGGCGTAGCCCGATGGGCGAGGCCCGGGCTTTATCCGCGCGTCGATACGCTGTCGCTATCGACCGCTTGGCGAGCCAGTCGTCACCCCGGCATCATTCGGCAGCAGCGGCTACGACCGGCGCTTTCTTGTCCCATTGGTCCAAATTGCGCAGGCCGTCGCGCACGAACGGGCTGGCGCGCAAACCCGCGAAGAACAGATCGCGCAGCATCGATCCCGGGAATTTCAGCGGACGTTTGATGTGCAGCAACAGGATGATCCTGTCTTCAGATGTGTCATTCCACACTTCGTGCGGAAACATGTCGTCGAAGATCACCACGCGCCCTTCCTGCCAGACCACATTCTGATCGCCGACATTCATGTGACACTTCTCGCGCTCTATCGGAACGATGAGGCCGAGATGGGTGGTGAGGATCGCCTTGGTCGGCCCGGTGTGGCGCGGCACATGCGCGCCCGCCAGCATGACAGAATAGAACGCGGTTAACAGACCCGGAATTTTCTCCAGGATTTTTGCGGTTTCCGGGCAGCGCGCGCAATTCGCGTCGATACGCACGCCATAGCCCCACAGGAAGAAAGAACGCCATTTCTCATCGACCGCGATCTTGGCGTGATCGGGCGAGATCTCACGCACCGACGGGACGGACATCCTGTCCTTCAGAAGGGCCTCCGCCTCCGCGCGGATCGTGGGCGTACTGGCTTCGAGGTATCCGGTCCAGGGAAAAACCGAATTCGGATAGACCTGATATTCCTTGGTCGCGGCCGACCGCATCAGCAGGCGGTCGAAATGAGGCAGAGCGCGCAGCGCCGCGGCGATGAATCCGTCCCGGTCCAGCCCCAGCCGCGCCAGCGACGATTGCAATAACGTTTTCGATGTCATGTCCGGCCTATAGACCATGATTATGGCAGCAAGGCCACGCCGTCCGGGCCGATACGTTGTGTGTACGATTGGATTAACCCCCCATTATCCCGCGCTTGCTAGACCACAAGTTGATTGGCGCCTGGCGGGAGGGGTTGGGCCCCACGGGGTTGGAAGCTCTTATGGTCACGCAGACCGCAGACGAACCTGCGCGGCATAGAACGCGCGCTTTTGGCATTCGGCTGGCGCTTGTTTTCTGCCTCATTTTCTTCAGCGCCTGTGGGGGGCTGGAGCTTTCGGATCTGATCGGCCGGGTGAGCGCCATCTGGGTCGCGAACGCAATTCTGGTCTATTTTCTTCTCAGACATCCGCTCCGCGACTGGTCCGCGATCCTGGCCGCCGGTCTGGCCGGAAATCTCTGCGCCGATCTTGCCATGAACGATCTGCTACCGATGGCGATTGCGCTGACGGCTTGCAATGCCGCGGGTGTGCTGATCGTCGCGGCGCCGCTGAACCATTTCGGGCTGCACAAACGGTTCGCGCGGCCGCAGTCGCTCTGCGTCTTCTATGCACTCGCCGCCGGACCCGCGCCGTTGGTGTCGGCGCTTCTGTCCGCCACCTATTTCCACTTCGCCACGGGCAGAGCGTTCGCCGCACAGGCCATCGATTGGTATGCGACCGATGCGCTGGGGTACTGCATCGTCGTGCCCATCCTGATGACGGTGAAGCGCGACGCGCTCGCCAGGATGTTTTCGCGCGACCAGATCGTGGGCACGCTTGTGCTTCTTGGCACTGTCGCCGTGTCGCTTGCGCTGAATTTCTATCTGCGCGGTTATCCCATCGCCTTCCTGATCTTCC
>CAZCJI010000193.1:0-3077 GCA_964498625.1 uncultured Rhizobium sp. | reverse complement strand
CGGTCATCCTGGTGACCTTCCAGCGTGGATTCGAAGGCGGCACAATCGGCCTGTTGATGGCCGCGACCTACCTGATGGCGCCGGCGCTCACCGGGCACGCGCATTTCGCGGTGCACGTCTCGACGGCGCGAGAGCAGATCATCATCGTACAGCTGTTCATCGCCGTGATCGGGCTTTCGGTCGTTCTCGTCGGCGCGGCGCTGGCGGAGCGCAGGCGGCTGGAGCAGGGACTGGCTTCGGCGATCGTGCGCGCCGAAAGCGCCCGCGAGGAAGCGGTTGTCGCGCGGGACAGCGCCGAGCGCGCCAACCGGTTGAAGTCGATGTTCCTGGCGACGATGAGCCACGAACTCCGCACGCCGCTCAATGCCATTATCGGCTTTTCGGAGCTTATGCAGGACCAGATCTACGGTCCGCTCGGGGATATGCGGTACTCGGAATATTCCGGACTCATTCAGGGCGCGGGCCACCATCTGCTGAGTCTCATCAACGATGTCCTCGATATGTCGAAGATCGAGGCCGGAAAGTTCGAACTGCATCGCGAGCACTTCGACATCCGCGAAATCGTGCGCGATTGCCTCGATCTCATGCGCGAACGCGCGAGCCAGGAAGGCGTGACCCTGACCGGCGACGTTCCGGCGACGCCGCTGACGCTCGATGCCGACAGACGCGCCATGAAGCAGATCCTTCTCAATCTGCTGTCCAACGCCATCAAGTTCACACCGGCCGGCGGACGGGTTGTGGCGCACGCGAAACTCAGCGGCGACGCGCTGGTCCTTTCGGTCGAGGACACCGGAATCGGCATCCCTTCCGAACAGGTCAACCGTCTCGGCAATCCGTTCGTGCAGGTCCGAAACAGCGCCGGTGCATCGCATGAAGGCACCGGCCTCGGGCTTGCGCTGGTGCGCGCGCTCGCCGAGACCCATGACGGCAATCTCGCGATCGAAAGCGTCGTGGGCGAGGGGACCACGGTCAGCGTCACCATCCCGCGCTGGCTGGCGCGAAGCGATGCCGTTCCGTTGCTGCTCGCGCACGCGAGCTGAACGCGCGATTGTGGCTGCCCTAGAGCGGCTTTCCGGCCGGAACTGATTCCCGCGCCTGTGCTCGCGTCGTGCCGCCCCATGCGGAAGCCGATGCCGCAGGCGTGTGCCATATCAAAACTCCACGCGCTCACTTTGAGACGTTCGTTCCGGTCCGAACCGCGTGGGCGGCGTTCCGCCCCCCACACGCGGCCGGCGCTTCCGGCTTCGTACCGGAAACGCGCGGAAGCGTGCGGAACGAAGCGTGCAAAACGTGATTTGGGAACGTGGGGAATATCCCGAAATGGCACGCAAGGTTCTTTTGGTTACGACCGTCGATTGGACGTCCACCGCCCGTTGCGCGGGCGGATTTGCCGTCAGCGCGTCGTTGCTGGAAATGCCGGCGGCCGCGGACGACACGCATGCACCGATGGCCACGAAGCCGGTCTGGCAGCGCGCTTTCGCCCCGGGGCGAGGTTGACCATGCTGCAGATCCTTCGCCGCCGCGCTGTCACGTCCGAACCCGTTCCGGCCCAGTATCACCCGGCGTTTCATCACCAGGCGATGCTCGATTGGGAAAGCAGGCTGCACCGCGATCTCGATGTCACCTGGCCATGCGAGGAAGCGATCGAGTTCCAGTCGCTGTGCCCCTCGGTGACCGGGCGCGTGAAGCCATTGCGGGTGGGCGCCGAGCGGCACACAAATCTGGATATGGCGCGCGGCCTGTGGTGCATCCTGCGCCATCTGAAGCCGCAAACCGTTGTCGAGGTGGGTGCCGGCTTCGGCGTCACCTCGCGCTTCATCCTCGAAGCGCTCACCCTGAACCGTTCCGGTCATCTTTACAGCATCGAGCCGCCGGATGCCGATCCCATCCTGCGTGCACGGACGGGTTTCGCTGTCGAGCCTCGCCTCGCGCATCGCTGGTCGCTGATCGTCGATACGACCAAGCTTGCGCTGCCCGGATTGCTGTCGCGTCTCGGTCTTGTGGACCTCTTCGTCCATGATTGTGTCAGCACCGGCAACGCGATGCGTTACGAGATCGACATGGCATGGGCGTCGCTCAAGCCCCGCGGCGCGCTTGTGTTCGGTCACATCGACTACAGCGGCGCGTTTCAATATTTCACGCAGAGCCACAGCGGCTACCAGGCGCTGATCGGCGAGACAGACCCCGACCGCGTGTTCGCGCACGATCCCCAGCCGAAAAGCCAGTTCGCCGTCGTCTTCAAGAGCGCTTGATAGCTAGCTACTCGGCAGCGGCAATCCCGGCCTGAATCGTCGATTGCACATGCGCGCGCCGTGCATCCAGCTCGCGCGCGATGTTGTTGTCGTTCTCCTGCAACGCTTCCACATTCGTGTTCGCGTATTCAAGCACGCCCATGTTGGCATAGCCCTTCTGGACCTTCGGGCCCCACAACCCGATATCCTTCACGATCGGCACGATGCGCATGAAGAGGCCGTTGCGGAACGTCTTCATCAGCGGCGAGCTATACTGGAAATCGACGCATTCCTGCACCGGCAGGCCGAGCGTTGCCCACACCTCGCGCGACTCAAAGCGGTCGCGCATCAGATAACAGGCTTCGATCAGGAATTCCTCGCGCTCATCGCGTTCCTTCTGGGTCAGATGCGGATAGTAGTCGCGCAGCGCAAGCCGTCCGAACGCGACGTGGCGGCTCTCGTCCTGCATGACATAGGCGTTGACCTGCTGCGCCAGCGGGTTCTGCGCGTAATCGCGCGTCGTCTGGAACGCGGCGAGCGCAAGGCCCTCGATCACCACCTGCATGCCGAGATAGGTCATGTCCCAGCGGCTGTCGCGCAACGTCTGGTCGATCAGCTCGCGCAGCGGCGGCGTGATCTGATAGGCGACGCCGAATTTGGACAGCAGCAAGCGATAGGATTCGACGTGCCGTGCTTCGTCGATCACCTGCGTCGAGGCGTAGAACTTCGAATCCACATCGGGCACCTGCGTCACGATCTTCGCTGCGCAGATCAGCGCGCCCTGTTCGCCCTGCATGAACTGGCTGAGCTGCCACGCCTGGAAATGCTTGCGCGCTTGCGCCTTCT
>CAZCJI010000192.1:0-6334 GCA_964498625.1 uncultured Rhizobium sp. | reverse complement strand
CTGCGAAGTCTATATAATGCAACGCCTTGTACCCGCCGGCGTGCAGGATGCGAGTGAGATCCGGACTGCGATTGATGTTTCCGACACGTCCGTCGGCCTCCACAGGATGCCGGATGTTGAGGTACTCCGGGCCTGGCCTGTCGGTCTGCTGGTCCACGCCTTCATAATAGGTGGGCTGGGTTTCGGCTGCGCCAGGCAGCATCTGCGCGCTCGAGAAATAGATATCGCCAGTTGTGCTCGCATATTTGGGATCGACCGTGAACGCGAGCGGCTCACCTCGGTAGGTTGCCGCTGTTGCCAGAGGATGCGGCCGGGGTTCGAGCAGCCCATTTCCGAATGCCCGGTCGCGGGACAATCCACCGATGGCTTCATTGCGGATGACGAAGGGGAAATTGTTTAGATCGTCGCCTGTCCAATCGTTTTGATAGCCCTGCGTCTCCAGGTATCGATGAAATTTGCGCAGCTTTTCGTTCTGCAGGTTACTGCTCAGATCGACCGCTATGTTTAGTCCGGCAATACATTCCTTGCCGTTGAACAATTTGTGGAGTGGAACCCAGAAGTTGAGATCCTTGTCGTCGTGCTGCGCATCTTGCGGACCGAACAACGGGTCGGCGCCATGGACCTGCATGGCCAGATAGACGGCAAATCGCTGAGGCACGACATGGAATTCACCCGGCTTCATGTCCCGATTGCCATCGAAGGCGCGCGCACGAGCATCATAGTAAGGTTCGCGAGTACCGAGCCGGGCGATCCCGGTACGGGAAAAGCACAAGTCCGCGTGGCGACCCTGAACGGAATCCTCGGCGTTGCGATAGCCGAGTGCGAAGACGACAAGGCCCAACGTGTTGCCTCGGGCGCGGGCGCGCACGTCTGCCACGGTCGGAGGACGCACGCCGTACACGTAGTTCTCGATAGCTTCGAGTTCTGCGGGCGTCGGAAAATCGCTCAGCGCGTTTCCATGGGCGTCGGCGATGACCTGAGGCGACGCAAAGGCGTGGTAGAGAAGGCTTCGTGCGGGTATCCCGGGTTCGATCGCACGTGTTCCACTCAAGGCAAAATCGCCGAAGCCGGGGACCGACCGATCGATCACGCCGAGTGGCTCGACGAGTTGCGCGCGTAAGTCGGATCCTCTTAAGTCGAGCACGCCATGTGTTACGCTGAGCAGGAGGTCGCGCCAGCCGGCCTTGGCCATCCGATCGCAGGCTTTCCGGACGTCGTCGAAGAGACCTCCGGCACTCGCCGCCATGGCGGTATTCGGAAGGCCATAAACGAATGCCATCCCTGCGCCTGCTGCAGCGCTTGCCAACAATTCGCGTCTCGTCGTCATCGCATCCCCCGTGTGCAATCGGATCGCGGTTTCACGGAGGTCTGCAGCGCCCATCCCCAGCGTCACACTGACGAGGTCGAGCGACGCGGGAGCATCTCGGTCGATCAGATTCCAACGGGAATGATCGCCTCGGCAGGCTGTCTGAAATATAAGCTCTCCCTGATGGAACCCTGACGAAAAGCTGATATTTTATGTTTCGGGGCTGTTGGGGTGGTTCGGTTATGTCTGGAGGTCAGCTCGTATCTGAGCGGTCGATTGCTCTGTCGCGCGCGGCGGCGTTTCGGCTCGGTACCATGGACGTCTCGCCGCCGACGCGCGAATTGAAGCGGGAGGGCGCCGTCGAAACTCTCGAGCCCCGCGTGATGCAAGTGCTTGTCGCCCTTTATCGTTCGATCGGCACAGTCGTTTCGCGCGACGACCTCATTTCGAGTTGCTGGGACGGACGCGTCGTCGGAGATAACGCAATTCAGCGAACGATCTCGCGGTTGCGCGAGGTCTCGGAGGGTATCGGTAGCGGCTGCTTCCGGCTCGAGACGGTCAACAAGGTCGGCTACCGCCTGCTGGAGATAGAGTACGCGTCAGCCGTGCGGACAAATCGATCGCCTTCGAGCGTCCCTGCTGCATCGAAGGCTGCCGGTCCGTGGTCGCGTATGAACGATATCGTCACGCGTCGCGGAAACTTGATCACAGGCGTTGCATTGCTCGCGCTTGTTGCAGGATTGGTTCCATTTCTTTGGCATCCGCTTGCGATTGTGACGCGACTGCCGCTCGAACGAACTGGAAGGATCACTGTGGCGCCGTTCGCGTTCCACCACGGCGATAGTGCGTTGGCCGAGCTGGCCCAAAATTTGGAAGAAACCATAAAGCGCCATCTGGCTGAAGCAAGCCTCGCGCCCGTCTCAGTCAGTAAACAGAGCCAAGCGGACAATACGAACGCCGAGTTCGAGATTGGCGGCTCGGTCGGTCGTGCAAGCGCCAAGGTCTTTGTCGATGTTTGGGTAGAAGACCTTGTAGGGGGTGTGCGCGCTTGGTCGACCCGGTTATCGCGCACGCGAGAAAAAGCTGATGGGCTTGACGAGAGCATCGGGGACGAAGTTGCGCAGGATATCAAGCAAACAATCGATCTGAGGAAATCAGCGTCCCGCCCGCTCACGGCAGAACAACTAGCCGCATTGCTGAATGCAAACGACGCCGTAACGCAAGTGACGGATCGCGAGCGGGAAGCGACGGCACGTCTGGTGCAGTTGGCTCCCGATTTTGCAGCCGCGCATGCTCTGAGGGCTGTAGCACTTGCCGACTATGACGAAACAATCGACAATTTCGCGTCGGAGGAGCGCGCGATATCTCGCGATGCGCGGGCTTCGGCGTCTCGGGCAATCGCGATGGATCCGAATTCGACGATTGCTTGGCTCGCGCTGGGACGCAGACTCGGATCGGACCCACGATTTCAGGAACGGGAGAATGCGCTTCGCCGTTCCATGGCTATCGAGCCAGGGTTCGATGCGGCGCGGTTCCGATACACAGTATTGCTTCGCGAAGTGGGCCGTCTCGCAGCCGCCCATGAAATAGCATACCGGCTCGACAACCCGTCAATTCCGCACCTAGCATTTCTTTTCGCGATGGCGGGCGATTGGCCCGAAGCCTCCCACATTATGGACCATATTGACTCGATCAGTCCGCGGGAGGGCGCGCTCACACGATGGACCACGGCAGTCTGGTGGGGCGACCCGCGCCGCATCACACCGGAAGTCTGGCGGCTCGGGTACACCTGGGGTAACGCCGGTCTTACCCAATGCTTCAAAGACTATGTCCGTACGCTGATAGCGGCGAACGGAAAATCGCTCCGCGGTCTGCCGTCCACATGTACAGCCTTGTCGGACAGTGCGCTTCCGACGGATTGGCGAATTCGACTTCTCGCGCGCGAAGGCGATGTCGATGGCGCATATGCCGAATTGGACCGGGCGCCGCTGCCGAATTCGCGAAGCGGGACGATGTTTCTGTTTTATCCGGAAATGCGCGCCGTTCGTGCCGATCCGCGTTTCCTCGAGCTGACCGACCACTTCGGCCTGCGAAGCTATTGGCTGCGGACAAAGCAGTGGCCAGATTTCTGCAAAGATGAAGCGCCGAACCGGGCGTGCACGGGTATCGAAGCGATGCGCGGAAAAGGTCCTCGCTTCCGAAGCTAGGCTCCGCCGCGCCCGCGTTCCGCCGCGAGCGAGGAAGGGATATCGGCTTGGCAAACTTTTCTGCGACGCGCCACCGAGAGAGTGGCTTACGCACGATCCAGCCAGCCTTTTGAGCGAACTCGCAGCTCAAGTGTCGGACGGACCGAAGCACGAGCAGTACAACGAAAAATATCAGCTTTCCATCAGGGTTTCGTCAGCAGTGTTGTGTTCCATAAGCGGGCATTTCGCGGGCAATCTGGAGCTTGGGATAGGCTTCGCTAGACGTCAGGAGCCAGCTGGACCAGTTCCTTAGATCAAAGCGAGCGGGTAGTGAATTGACGAACCTAGTTTCGCTAAAAGCAGCCTACGCTGCGGTGTTCGGCCTTGCTTTCATGACGTCGGCCTTTGAAGCAAAGAGCAACGCAGAAACCGATTCATTCACCGGCAGCGTGACGTTCGCCAGCGACTATGTTTACCGTGGCATTTCCCAATCAAGTAGCCAGGCTGCCTATACGGGCACAGCGGAGTACAGTCACGCCATCACTTCCAACTACAATGTGTTCGTAGGCGGGTTCATCTCAAATGTCGATTTTTCTGACGGCGATTTGACCAACGTCGAGGTCAGCCCCTCTGTTGGTATCGAAGGACAGAAGAGCGAATTCTCGTGGCGCATACTGGCATACTACGACATCTATCCGGGTGCGCCATCGCGCGTGCACTATAATTATTACGGTTTCGATACCAACTTCAGCAGGGACTTCGGGCTGGTGCAACTTAGCTTTGAGGCGGGTGTCGATCCGAACCTATTCGGAAACAGCGGCACTGGTGTGTACGCCGGTCTCGATGCGACGATCCCGTTGCCGAATATCCCACTCGCACCCAATATCGTGCTGCATAGTGGGCGACAGTCGATAGAGAGAAATGCATTTTACCAAGCGCCCGACTACGTGGATTGGGCGCTAGAACTGAACGCCGATATCCAGAGTGTGCATTTGGCTCTGCGTTACTCAGATACGGACATACCGCGGCCGCAATGTTTTGGCGGCTCTCGCGTCTGCGGAGAGCGGGTAGTCGTGTCGTTGGGATGGACGTTCTAGGTTGCTCTAACCCTGACTGGCTCTTTTTGTACCAGGCGTCAGAAACCTCCTTGGAGAAGGATTTTGGCTATCTTGTTTGCGGGCCCTTGGCCCGAGCCTATATGCGTTTTACCGCGAGCTACCTCATTTCTCGGGGGGTATTCGATAGTCGCAACTGACCTTCAGGGAATGAACTCGAAAGGGCTAAAGCATTGAGTGCATCTGTCTTTTCGGATGGTTATGGCGGAGCCGGGGCAGGAAAAGGGGTAGTGCAAGCTATTGGGAATCTTTGCTGGCGTTAAGGCGCGTGCACCAAGGTGAACCGGCTAAGGGCGCGCGAGCGCAGTCGTCATCAAGCGCTCCTTGGTGCAAAAGTGCTTTAGGACCCTAGTGCCAACCAATAGTGCATTTCTGCCATTGTACATTGGCCAATTGGCCATTGGATAGCGTGTGCCGCCGTTGCAGGGCTCAAGCGCGCTCAAAACAAGTAATTGCCGAAAGCCGCTCTGCGCCTGCTTTGGAAAATTCTCAAACCGCGTTTCGCCAGACGGACTTTTCAGCGCCCCGCGACTCTTGAGCACATTGAAGCCACGAGCGACCGCACTGGCCGGCAAGCGCGATGATGTTGGCTGCCAGTGCCAGTTCATCGTCCAAAGTGGCCGGCGGCACGTGCTGCATATGGCGGTGCTGACATAGAAGTCGGCACACGCGCCCCTGAGCGATGCCGAGTTCGGCGGCAGCATAACTGCACGCACGCGCATGTGACTGGCTTAGAAGTTTCCTTGTCAGCTTTCTGCAGGATCAGCGGATCCAGCATCAGGTACGAGATCGCACTTCTAAGCTGCACAGAGCTTGACCGCGGTCGGCCTACGGCTGATGATCTGCGTTGCGAAGCCTAGGCGCGAGCCAGTGTGTCGCTGGTGCGGCTAGTTTGCGGGTTCGAACTGCAGACGTTTACGGCGAGGGGGGCTTCGTGCGCGTCATTCTATCGGCCATTTCGGCGATCGCCGTCGTCTGCTCCAGCCTCTGGCCCATTTCCGGGAATTCAGCGCCAACCTATTCGCCTTTGATGAGCGGTGGCGAGCAGATGGGCAAATTGATTGGCGGGAATGGCGGCGGCCCATTTCAATCCAGATGCCCTGCTGGCGAAAGCTATCTCGCTGGGCTCGAAGTGACGACCGATGAACGTGTTTCTACTATCAAACTGATGTGTGCGGTCCGGCAGGGCAACAACCTCGTCAATGCGATGAGCATGGGTTCTGACATCGGAAGGGTCGCCTACGATCGCCACAGTCGGATTTGCCCTAATGGTGGTGCCATCAACTCCATCCAGGTCCAGTCGGACGGGTATGACGTTATCGGCGTATGGAGCATCGCCCTGCGCTGCAGTGATGCTCACGGGGTATTGCCAATCGGCGAGCCGAACTATGCAACGCTAGCCGGTACACCCCAGCTCACCAAAAACTTTTCGTCGCCTAACCGGATCGATGGCGTTGACGAGTGTCCGGCGGGCTATATAGCGAAAGGTGTTTGGGGTCACTCCGGTCTTTTCATCGATTCGATTGGCTTGATCTGTGATTGGGTTGCGGCCGATCCGCCGCCGCCAGTCTCCAACGCAGGCAGACCTATCAAGATTACAGGCGCGGCTGGCGCATCGCCGCGGCCGACCTCGGGGTTTGATGGAAATTGGAGCGTGACCTCCAACCTCGGAAATTTCGAGATCGATCTTCTGTTGGTGAACGGCCGCACGATGGGAGCGGAACTCA
>CAZCJI010000191.1:0-6392 GCA_964498625.1 uncultured Rhizobium sp. | reverse complement strand
GTATTCGCCGACGGCGCGCGCAAAAGCCATCGCCGTGCCGGTCAGCAGTGTCGGCGCGAGCATCGGCAGGATCACGCGGCGGAAGGTCTGGAACCGCGTCGCGCCAAGGGTCGCCGCGGCCTCCTCGGAATCGCGATGCAGATCGGCGAGCACCGGCTGAAGCGTGCGCACCACAAACGGCAAGCCGATGAACACCAACGCCACCATCACGCCGTAGGGCGTATAGGCGATCTTGATGCCCGCATTCGCGAGGGGACCGCCGATCCAGCCATTGGGAGCATAGAGCGCCGAGAGCGCAATGCCCGCCACTGCTGTCGGGAGTGCAAAGGGAAGATCGACCAGCGCATCGACCAGTTTTTTGCCAGGGAAACGATAGCGCACCAGCACCCAGGCGACGATGAAACCGAACACGCTATTGATCAGCGCGGCCGCAGCCGCGGCGCCGAAGGACAACCGCAGTGCCGCCAGGACGCGCGGTTGCGCGATCTCAGCCCAAAATCCGCCCCATCCCAATTCCCAGGGACGGATGATCAGCGCCGCCAAGGGGATCAGTACGATCGCGCTCAGATAAAAGAGCGTGAATGCCAGAGAAAAACCGAAGCCGGGCAACGCTGCCCGGCTTCGGATGCTTCGGCGCAAGGGGACTGCCAAAGCGGCCATGCACTACTGCCCGGGCTTGTAGATCTGGTCGAACACGCCGCCGTCGGCGAAGTGGGTCTGCTGCGCCTTCGTCCAGCCGCCGAACACATCGTCAATCGTATAGAGCGGGATGTCCGGAAACTGCGAGCGGTGCTCTTTCAGTACATCCGGGTCGCGGGGACGATAGAAATCCTTCGCTTCGATCTCCTGCGCCTCCTTGGAATAGAGGAATTGCAGATACGCTTCGACCACCTTGCGTGTGTTGTGACGATCGACGTTTTTATCGATGAGCGCGACCGGCGGTTCGGCGAGGATCGAGTTTGACGGGTAGACGATCTGGTATTTGTCTGCACCGCCCGCTTCCTGGAGCGCCAGATGTGCCTCGTTCTCCCACGACAGAAGAACGTCGCCGATACCGCGCTGCGCGAACGTCGTCGTCGCGCCGCGGGCGCCGGTGTCGAGGACCGGCACGTGTTTATAGAGATTGGCGACAAAGGCCTTCGCCTTGTCCTTGTTGCCGCCCGGCGCCCTCTCGGCATAAGCCCATGCCGCGAGATAAGCCCAACGGGCACCGCCCGACGTTTTGGGATTTGGCGTAACGACGTGGATGCCGGGCTTCACCAGGTCCGGCCAGTCCTTGACCTTCCAGGGGTTACCCTTGCGCACGAGGAACACGACGGTCGAGGTGTAAGGCGTCGAGCCCTGCGGCAGACGCTTCTGCCAGTCGGCTGAAAGAAGCTTCGCCTTCTGCGCGATGGCATCGATGTCGTAGGCAAGCGCGAGCGTGGCCACGTCGGCATCAAGGCCGTCGATGATGGCGCGGGACTGCGCGCCCGAACCGTTATGCGACATGTTGATTGTGACCGTATCGCCGGTCTTCTGCTTCCACTGCGCCGCAAACGCGCCGTTGATGTCCTTGTACAGTTCGCGTGTCGGATCGTAGCTGACGTTGAGCAGCGTGATATTCGCCGCCTGCGCCGTCGTTGTGACGAGCAGCGCGCAGGCAAGCACCGTTGCGATAGATTTCTTCATCTTTCGGCTCCCGATCAGAACGAGATTTGCGTGCGCAGCGAGATCGCATCGAGACGCGCATCGGCACTGGTGCCCGTGCTCGACAGCTTGGAAACATCGGTGTGCTGGAAGTCGAGCATGAAGCGCAGCACCTGGTTCGGATACCAGTTGATACCCGCCGAGATGATGTGCTGATCGCCACCGCGGATACCGCCAAACGGCGCCGCCGCGCCGGCATCGCCGGCGTGGTAGTTCAGATCGAGATCGCTGTAACGCGCGACGATTTCCCAAGCGCCCACGCCGGGTTTGTCGAGCGTGAACGGATCGTTCGGCTTTGGCGCGCCGAAGGAGCCAGTGTCCGGCTTGTACTTCTTCTCTTCACCGGTCAGAACCCAGCTTGCCTGCGCGTACCATCCGTTGAAATTGGGATCGGGAAGGCCGGTCGGGTTGCCGAGCGCGCGGCGATCGATATCGAATCCGTAATACCCGCCCTGGCCGTAGAAATTGTAGTAGTTGCCGGCCGTTTCAACGCCCCATTCCGTGACGTGACTCGCGTCGATCGTGCCGGAGTTGATGAGCTTGATGCTGTTATCGTCGACGTTCAGTTCCGGCCGCTCGCTCAAAGAGAACGCGTGCGCCGAATTCGCCCCCGCCGCTATATCGGGGATCCTGAAGACATAGGAAAAATCACTTCCGATAGCGAGGTTCACATCATCGGATGCAATCGCGCGCCAGGCCGCGCGGCCAACAAGCGCTTGCTGCTCGTCGAACTGGCCAGTGGCGCCGACAGCGCTTCCCGTATAAGCCACGGAGGCGAAATAGCTGTCGCCATAGGCGAAGGCCTGGAACGCGTCACGACCATCGGAGCCCGCGATGCCCCGAGCCACGTCGGTCGGCTGCGCACGCTCCAGGAAAAGCAGGTCGGACGCCGACGTCGTATCGTCGAAGCTCTCCGACGGCGGGAACGCACCGATGCGGAAATGGACCGGGGCAAGACCGTTGTACTGGAGGTAGGCCGTGCTGATCGTCGACCCTTCGACGCCCGAGCCGCCGAAATCATAAATGAAATTGTACTGCCAGTCGTTGAACGCGGTGCCGTCAAAGCCGAACCGCGCGCGGCGGAAGTTGCTGCCGCTGTCGAAATCCGTACCCGCGGGAACCTTGCCCTGCCCGTAATAGGCAGTATCGAACTGCACGAGCGCGCGCAGCGAAAGCGAGAAATCGCCGTCGGTGAAGGTCGGGCGCCCGTTCTTCATCGAGAACTTGGCGCCGGATGCCTGCGATTTCTGGAGATCCGCGTATTGATCGGATGAACTGCGCTTGAGGTCCTGAACCTGCGCGTTCAGATCCTGAATATCCTGCTCCAGCTGCTGGATTTTGGCATCGTTGGAATCCGCTGCCGACGTCCCGTTGGATGTCGCTTTCTGTGCATGGGCAGCTGTCGCCAAAGCAATGCTCGCGCTGCCCAAAAGCAGCACCGTCGCCAATGTTTTCATTTTCAAATCCCCTCTTGGAACGAACCGCGTGTAGCGGCGTTTTCCCATATTCCACCTATACACGACCTAGTCAATGGGGTATAAGGTATTATGAACGGGCGGGGTTAACGTTGACCAGGATGGAGTTGAAGAGATGAATGCCCTGACGGCCGCGCTCACGGCGCCCATATTTCACCTCGCGCCCCTGACTTCGACCCTAGGCGCGCGGATTGACGGCATCGATCTCTCCGCGCCCCTGAGCGGCGAGGAAATCGCTGCCATCCGCCGCGCCCTGTTGCGCTATGAAGTCCTGTTCTTCGACGCGCAGGCGCTCACGCCGAAGCAGCTGCGCGATTTCGCGGCGAAGTTTGGCGAGTTGCATGTGCATCCGATCCGGCCGCACATCGCGGACGTTCCGGAAGTCGCTTTGCTGCGGAACCAGTGGGCAGTCGATGACAGTGGAAACTGGCGCGCGGACGTCACCTTCATCGACACGCCGCCCATGGCTTGCCTGCTTTATGCCGAGGATGTTCCTGCGGCGGGCGGCGACACGATCTGGGCCAGCACGCGCGCGGCTTACGATGCGCTGTCGCAACCGCTCAAGAATTTCCTCAGCCCCCTGATCGCCAGCCACGATTTCGAGCGGTCCTACACGGAGGAGCGATTTGCGCGCATGGATCTCGGTGCCGACCAATTTGCATGGGCGCGGCGCGATCATCCACCGACGACGCATCCGGTCGTGCGCACGCACCCCGAGACCGGGTTGAACAGCCTGTTCGTCAATCCCGCTTTCACGACGCGGATACTCGGACTGAACCATTCCGAAAGCCGCAAGCTGCTCGAGCTGATCTATGAACAGATCCAGCAGCCGCAGTTTCAGGTACGGCGGCAGTGGAAGCCGGGCACGGTCGCGCTATGGGACAACCGCGTCACGCAGCACTTTACCGTCGGCGACTATCCGGCCAATGAACGGGTGATGTATCGCGTGACGGTCCTGGGCGATAAGCCGTTTCACCGCGCGGCGGGGAAGACAGCCGCACCGGCCTAAGGCAAAATCCCCTCCGGCCATTGCTCGCGGAGGATGCCTTGCCAAAGATCGATGTCGCAGCCGTGCCCGAGCGCAAGGGTGTGGGCTATCCGAAGCCGTTCGACGCACCATGCGCGGACCGCGTGCGGCGGCGTCTGGGCGATGCCGGCGGCTTGAAGGATTTCGGCGTCAACCTGATGCGCCTGCCCCCGGGCAATTGGTCGAGCCAGCGTCATTGGCACAGCCACGAGGACGAGTTCGTCTATGTGCTGGAGGGAGAGTTGACGTTGATCGAAGATGGCGGCGAAACCGTGCTGCGCGCTGGCGACTGCGCCGCGTTCCCGAAGAACACCGGCAACGGTCATCACCTGATCAACAGGTCGAACGCGATGGCGGTCTATCTCGAGGCCGGTTCGCGCCAGCGGGACGATATTACAACCTGCTCCGAGATCGACATGAAGAGCGCGAACAGCGACGGACGATTCGTCCACAAGGACGGCACGCCTTACTGAACGAGCGACTTGCCGAGCTGATCCAGGAGAATGCCGGTGCCGTGCTCGCGCGCACCCGCATCGTCATAGCCGTCAAGGAATGAACCCTGCTCCGTCACGATCAGCCGCGTACCGTTGCCCGCTTTCAGAAACTGGACTGTGGCGAGCGAGACGGAGATCATCTTCCCGTTGATATGCATGTCATAGACATAGACGATGCGCTGTTCCGGGGCGATATCGCGATATTCGCAGTTGAAATCGCTGACGCGTCCGTCGGGCCAGGTCGCCTTATAGCGGTCCCGGCCGCCGACGCGGAAATTGTGCTCGCGAATGACGCCCGTGCACTCCACTGGCGTCGCGAACCAGCGCTTTTTCGCCTCGCTATCTGCCCAGGCGTTGAACACCATCGCCAGCGGCGCGTCATAGGTGCGTTCGATCGTGAAGCTGCTGTGCTGCGCGTTGGTCATGACGTTTTCTCTTGTGGGAACATGTGGAAGTAGGGCTCCGCTTCCTTGAGAGTACGGGCGAAGGACGGCCTCGCCTTGAGGCGCCCAAGATACGCATTGGCCTTCGGATATTCGTCCTTCAACGCTGCGATCTTGTCGGCATAGAACAAGGCCGGCGCCGCCGCGATATCGGCCAGCGTGAACTCCTCTCCCGTCGCCCACTGTTCACCGATGTCGTTTTCGATCATGCCGAGCGCGGTGGCCATGCGGGCGCGCGCCTGTTCGACGCCGAAAGGGTCGGTGGCCCCCGGAGGACGGATACGGTCGCCGGTGATCTTCTGCATGTGGATGTGTAGATGCAGATCGAAAAATCGGTCGCGCATGCGCACCTGCCGCGCCTTGTCTGGATCGGCAGGAATAAAGCGCGTGCGACCGGGATAATGCTGGTCGAGATATTCCACGATGATGCTCGACTCCGGCACCAGCCGGTCGCGCGTTTCATCCTTCACCACAGGAAACTGGCCGATAGGCCACACCGCGAAAAACGCGTCGCGTGATTCCGGATCACCGAAATTCACCAGAACTTTTTCGAACGGCGTGTCGTTCTCATAAAGCGCGATCAGTGCCTTCCAACAGAACGACGATAGCGGATGGTAATAAAGCTTGAGCATCGCGCATCAGCCTTTCTTCGTGAATTTTGTGTCGACCGCAATCTCGCGTGTCATCGGTATCCGCATCCGTGTTCTGCTATTTCTGGGAGACGAGATCGCCAAGACGATCCAGACTTTGATTCCAGCCTGCGTCCATGCCTTCGATCGCAGGTCTGGCCGCATCCGACGCACGCATTACCTGACACCGCAGAGTCACGCGTGTCTGGCCCGCCACGTCTTCGAATGTCACGATGTTGTAGTTCTCGATCCCCGGCGTCCCATCCTCCTCCCGGAACGCGGTCGAGGTGAAAATGAAACGATCGGGCGGCGAAACCTCGTGAATCGTACCGCCCATGGGATGCCCGTTACCGCCCGGCGCGATCATGTCGATATCGATCGCGCCGCCGGGCTTTGCCTCCCATTTGCGCATGACCGTCGTAAACCCCTGCGGCCCCCACCATCGCGCGACTTGCGCCGGGTCGGTGAACGCCCTGAAAACGAGGATACGCGGCACGGCGTACAGGCGTGTGAGGACAAGCTCGCGGATCATTGCTGCCTCCTCAGATAATCCTCGAGCTGGTCGAGCGTGCCCTTGAAGCCCTGATTCATTGACGGGAACATGGATTCGAAGAACGCCTTGTCTGCGTCGTTTG
>CAZCJI010000190.1:0-6412 GCA_964498625.1 uncultured Rhizobium sp. | reverse complement strand
GGAGACAGGAAGGTCGATGTTCTCCCATTCCGTGCCGTCGTCGTGCCATTGGATGTAGGCGTTGGCGAACGGGTTGCCCTCGACCGTGTAGACCACGTACCAGGTCCCCACGATGCCCTGGGAGGCGTTGTTGTTAAGATGGGCCTGCTTGTGCGCCGGAAGCTGAACGACCGGCGACTTGACGTGTGCGCCCTGCAGGGCGCGCGGATCGGCGCAGCCGGCCTGGGCAGACATTGCGCTCGCGGCCAGAGCAAGGGTAGTGGCCGCCGTTAGAAGGAAGTGTTTCACGACATTGTCCTTTTGATTGACGGCCCGACCATCGGAACCGTTCACGACCGGCCGTTGCCGTTTCGCGCATTCGTGCCTCCCGCGTATTTCCCTGCCGGAGCGCCGCCGCTAAAGTCGCCGCCGCGCCAGGGCGAACTGGCGGAGGGGCGATGACCGCGACGATTCTTGCACCTGCATACGCGCGAAACGGCGCAGGCCGTGTAGTGGCATCATTGGAGCGGCAACCGCGACGCTTCGAAAGATATCAAGCCCGATCAAAGGCTTGCGGATTGCCGACCAATCGTGTGGTTCGCCGATGAACAAGCTTCCACGCAATCTGGGGGCGTCGCGGCCGATCGATATCGGCGCCGAACCGGATTTTTCGCTTGGCGGATTGTCGGTGCATCCGTCGCTGCGCGAAGTCGGCGCCGGCGACCGGCGCGAGAGCGTGGAACCGCGGGTGATGCAGGTTCTCGTCGCACTGGTCCGCGCCGAGGGCGGCGTGCTTTCCAGGGACAGGTTGATCGAGCAATGCTGGGGCGGCCGTCTGGTCGGCGACGACGCGATCAACAGTTCTGTCGCAAAGGTCCGCGCGCTTGCCGCGCTGACGACGCCGCCCGCGTTCGAGATCGAGACCATCCCCCGCGTCGGATACCGGCTGCATGCGCGCACCGCGCCGGAGATGCAGCCCTCGAACGTCTCTTCGTCCGTCACAGAACCTTCGGTGAAACCGAAAGCGACGGAACTGCGGTTTTGGCAGGGAGCCGCCATCGCGGGCGCGTGTGTTGTCGCGCTGGCCGGTGCATTGATCTGGCGGTTCTTTGGTCAGGACAAATCGCTGGAATGGGATGTCGTTGAATCACATCAGCCGTTCATCGGCACGTCGTTGATCGAGCGCTACCCCGCGCTTTCGCCGGACGGAGCGATGCTCGCTTATTCCGCGGGCCCCAATATCACCAGCCGGCAGATCTATCTGCGCATTCTCAAAGGCGATTCTTCCATTCAGTTGACGCATGAAACCTATGACGCCGTGTCGCCGGTGTGGTCGCCCGACGGCAGGTCGATCGCCTATTCGGTGTTCCAGAGCGGCCAGCCGTGCCGCATCATGGAGATGCAGGTGCCGTCGGGCGCGCCGCGTGAGGTCGGACGATGCCGCCGTCTCGAACGCGCCGAACTGGCGTTCGATCCGTCGGGACAGGCTTTGGTCTTTTCCGACAGCCTGGCTGCGGGAATGCCGACGCGAATCGTCAAGCTCGATATCGAGACCGGACAGGTCACGACCCTCACCGATCCGCTGAAAGCCATCCAGGGAGACGTGCAACCGTCATTCTCGCCCGATGGCCGATACTTCGCCTATGTCCGCTTGATCGGCGACGTACGGGGTGAAATCCGGTTGCGCAGACTGAGCGATGGAAACGAGCGTGTTATCGACGCGCTGCATGACTGCGATATCGCTCTGGCCTGGACTCCGGACGGCAAGGCGCTTCTGACGTCGCGCGCGTGCGTCGGAAATTATACGCTGCGAACCTATGCGCCGGACGGCAGCGGATCTCGGCAGATCATGGTCAGCCCCAACGAGATCGGACGGCTATCGGTCAATGCGGATGGCTATGTGGCGATGGAAACCGCCGGCGGTCACACGCCGATCCTGGCGTTCAAGCCCAATTCCGCCGAACCGCCAAAGGTGCTCGACGACGGCAGCGAGATGAGCACGCTTTGCGCGGACTTCGCTGCGGATGGAACGCTGGTCGTTACCGGCAGGACCGGCAGCGAATTCGGCGTCTGGATCGCGGATCGGGAGGGCGCACCCTTTCGCAAGCTCATGCCGCTCACGCGATTTCCATGCGCCATCCGCTGGTCTCCCGACGGGACGCGCTTCGCTTTTCTCGAGCCTGCCGACATCGGTTTCGATATTCCGGTCGTGAGCCGGAGTGGCGAGGTCCTCACGCGTCTCCACCTGTCCGAGAAGGACAGCGGACTGCTCGATTGGACAGCTGACGGAAAGAGCATCCTCACCACGCGGCTCGAGAAAGCGGGCTGGCGCATCTGGCGCACCGATCTGGTAGCGCCATTCAAATCCATGCCCATCACGCCCTATGGATGGACCAACCCGCGCGTGCACGGGTCGATGCTGTTTGCGCAGAAAGAAGGCGCTATCGGCACATGGCGTCTCGACACCGGCGTTCCCGAGCGCGTTGCCGACGGCCCGACGCCGGAAGCCACCGATCTTTCCACGATTTCAGGCGATCGAATTTTCTATGCCGATCTGACGGACCCGCGCCATCCGGCGATTTCCGCGCAGAGCGTCGCTGGCGGAGAAAAGAAGCGCCTGATGCCGCTTCCGTTCGGGGCCGCAAATTTCACCTTCGCGGTGAATCCCAAATCCGGCGACATCGTGTTTTCGCCGCCCGCGGACGATATTGCCGATATCGGGCTGGTGCGCTTGCAGCGCCGTTGAACGGTGCCGCCGACAAAAAAGCCGCCGCAGAGGGGAGGCTGCGGCGGCGAGGATAACGAGGGAGGGTGCTTACGCCCTTCTAGCGTCCTGGATCGGTGTTTTCGGTCCCGTTCCCTGGACCGTGTGTGCCAGCGCGGCGGAGGTGGGGGCGTCTCCATGAATTTTTCGGGACATCCAGTGCTCCTTCCGTCCACACCCGAACTATGGCGCCGGGACATGAGCGGTATCTTGCGCGGGGCTGAATTCTTGGTAAGGCGTGCGCTTGGCGGTTCTGGAATTTCCGTGCCGAACTGCCCATATCTGGTCTTCGCTATCGCAACCAGGTTCCGGTCCGACGATGATTCCTTCCCTTTTCGTGTCTCATGGCGCACCGACCCTGCCGTTCGACGATTGCCCGGCGCGTGACTTTCTGCGCGGCTTGCCGGCCACGTTCGAGAAGCCCAGGGGCATCGTGATCGCGAGCGCGCATTGGGAAACCGATGCACCATTCGCCAATCGCGTCGCGGTCAACGACACGATCCATGACTTTTACGGCTTTCCTGAGCCGCTCTATCGCCTGCGCTATGCAGCGCCCGGCAGCGCGGATTTAAGCGCGCGTGTGGCCGCGCTCACCGGCGCGGGTTTCGACGACAAGCGCGGGCTCGATCACGGCGCGTGGGTGCCGCTGATGCTGATGTATCCCGATGCGGATATTCCCGTCGTGCAGATCGCCGTGCAGCCATTTGCCGGTGTCGCGCATCACATCGCGCTCGGCCGCGCGCTGGCGCCGTTGCGCGAGGAGGGCGTGCTGGTGATGGGGTCGGGTAGCTTTGTGCACAATCTGCGTCTGCTCGACCGCCGCGGATTGAACGCGCCGGAGCCGCAATGGTCGAAGGATTTCTCGGACTGGATGGATGCGCGTCTCGTGGCGCGCGACGACGCCGCGCTCAACCATTATCGCGCGCACGCGCCGAACGCGGCAGAGGCGCATCCGGAAGAGGAACATCTGTTGCCGCTTTTCGTTGCCTATGGCGCGGGCGGCGCGGCCACGCATATTCACCAGAGCACGACGTTCGGCGCACTGCGCATGGATGCCTACGCGTTCGCGTAACCACCAGGAGAGACGCATGGACAGACAAGTGAAAATTCCCGGCCCCGATCACCCGATCACGATCGCGAAGAACGCGAAGCGCGTCACGGTTTCCGCCGCCGGCCGCACCATCGTGGAGACGCACGCCGCGCTCACGCTGAAAGAGGCGAGCTATCCCGCCGTGCAATATGTGCCGCGCGGCGACGCCGACATGATGTTGCTCGATCCGAGCGATCACAAAACCTATTGCCCCTATAAGGGCGAGTGTTCCTATTTCCACGTCCCGTCATTGGGGGACAAAGGCCGGAACGCGGTGTGGAGTTATGAAAACCCCTATGACGCGGTGCGCGCGATCAAGAAGCATCTCGCGTTCTATCCGGATCGGGTGGAGATCGCAGAGTCGTCGGTTTAGAGCGCCTTCGATGTGCGTTTGATGCGTTTTGCTTTCCCACTTCTGGCCAGGAGAGGGTCGGCGAGTTTCTCGTAGAGCATAAAGAGGTGTTCCACACGCTCGCGGTCGCTGGCAAAGCCGCCACGCTTGTAGAGCGCGTCCACGGCGTCATCCAGCTTGTGATGCGCTTTGCGCAGTTCCGGCGGCATCGCGTCGGGATCGTAGAGATCGGCGAGGGTGGAATCGGGAAACTTTGCGCGGGCATCGAGAACGGCCTGCGCCAGTTCGCGGATTTTTGCCTTCTGCGCCTCGTTCGCATCAGGCCAAGGAAAAGCATTGTAGATGATGCCAATGGAGTACTGAAAATCGCTCTTAATTCTCCCACCGATGTATCGAGCCCATGCAATGTGCGTCTTAGAACTGAGCATTCCAAAGTGCGAGAGATCTGCGTTCTTTATGAAACGAAGTTTGTTGCTCGGGATAGTTGGAGGCCCCAACCAACCGATTGGAATGTAGTCGCGATCGCTTGAGCTGTTCTCTGGAACGGCAAGAAAAGGCGCGTCAGGAATTACGGTCACGTGGAACACAGTTGGCTTCTCTGCAAGCGAGCGAGCCGAAATTCCAGGGATGTTCGGCGCGCCCTCGGGCTTGCGCTTCGGTGGAATTTGGCCCAACCGGTATGCCTTAACCTGCCGCAAAATATCCATTACTCGCGGCATCGCTCTGAGTTGTTCCGGCGAAGTGTTCTGCAATGCCAGTATCCACCTACCTCCGCCCTGAATGTACTCAACTCCTCCAATGAACGGATGAATGTATGGACCTGCCGAAGGTTCATTTTCGATCAGCGTGGACTTTTCAATATCACTGAGAATCAGATAGCCGCCGTCAATCGGTTTGGAACCGATAATCATCTTCGGAGCGTCGCATAGCGGGTTCGACATCTCCTGCACCACCAAGTGCCGATCACGGAGATTGCCCGCATCGAACAGATACGGCGACAACACTTTGTGGCGACTCTCATGTGGATCGCCATTGATGTCGTCATAGCTAAATAGGCGCTTTTCAAGCGGCTCGAAGGCGCGCTTGGTCAGGCCGACGATGACGACATGCACATGCGCCTTGCCCTTCGCATCCGATCCCCACGCGAAGGTGCGATGCGCGAAGCTGATCTCCAATCCGTATCGCGAGAAAAGTATGGGCCATAGCTGCGCCACCTGCTCGCCCTGTGTGATAGAATTTGTTGCGACGAAGGCGATTTGCGTCACACTGGCATGATTGTTGCCCTGCCTGCCTGCCTGCCTGCCTGCCTGCCTGCCTCAAAGCCTCTTCCGAGACGTATGCTGCGGCCTTCAAAAACCACGCCGCCACATAATCCAGTGTGCCGCCGCTGCCGCCGAGATTGGCGATGCGGCGCACTTGCGCGCGTTGTTTGTCGTCCTGCGTTTTCGCGCCGCTGAACGGCGGATTGCCGAACACATAGGAACAGTTTTCCGGCGGCAGTACCGTTGACCAATCAATCTCCAGCGCGTCGCCAAACCGGATGGTGGCCGACTTCTTGAGCGGGATGCGCGCGTAGTTCTTGCCGAAAGCCAGCGACAATTCATTGTTCATGATGTGGTCCATCATCCACATTGCTGTCTCAGCGATCAGCGCGGAGAATTCCTCGATCTCGATTCCATAGAACTGGTTCACGTCCAGCTTCGAAAGCGTGGTCACGTCCAATTCCTGCTGACCGGATGGATAAATCTCCTTAAGCACCTCGATTTCGAGGCGACGAAGTTCGCGATAGGTGATGATGAGGAAGTTGCCGCAGCCACAAGCCGGATCGAAGAACGTCAGGCTTGCCAGCTTGTCGTGAAAAGCTGTCAGCTTATTGCGCCGGTCCGTGCCTTTGCGTTGCCTGATGTCCGTGAACTCGTCGCGCAGCGCATCCAAAAACAGCGGCCGGATGACCTTGAGAATATTGAGTTCGGTCGTGTAGTGCGCGCCCTTGCGCCGCCGCTCAGCGGGCTCCATCACCGTTTGGAACAGAGCGCCGAAGATTGCGGGCGAAATGGCATCCCATTTGAAGCGGCAGGCGTCCAGAAGCTGCGTGCGCATCTTGCTGTCGAACGCCGGTGCGCGCAGGCGCTCCTCGAACAAGCCGCCATTCACATAATCGAACTGGTTCAAATCTTCGTCGAGATTGCTCTGCCTGTCCGGCCTGTCGGCGTGCAATACTTCGAAG
>CAZCJI010000189.1:0-6427 GCA_964498625.1 uncultured Rhizobium sp. | reverse complement strand
GTCATGGATTGCCGCTTCCGCCGGTCTGCTCAATGAGCCTGTCTAGCTCGCTGCGTTCCTTGGCGCCATAGGCTTTGTGATGTGCTCTTTTCTGGACCGTCGCTTGGGATGGTTTTGGAACCGGAACCGGCGCCAAAACGGTTTTGGGCTCCTCCGCCAGGATATCGCCCGCCCTTGCTCCCAAATGCTGTTCTGGCACCAGGGCCAGCAGAACCTCTGCCGATCCTTGAATGATCGGCAGCGTCTTGGCTCTTGCCATCCAATCGGGCTGGGCTCTCACGGCAACCATGTAGGAGAACGCAATGTAGGCAAGCCCGATAATCGCCAGACCGCGTACGATGCCAAAGACCGTCCCCAATACCCGGTCGAGCGTACCCACAGGCGAATGCTTCACGGTATCGGCAAACCGGAAGCTCATGAACGAGAGCGGGATCAGTACGACAAGGAAGATCACGGCATAACCGATCAACGCGCCCAGCCACGGCGTTCCAACCAGTCCCCGCGTCATCGGTGCGAGCTTGGGTCCGAAGAACAATGTCGCGAAGGCCGCGGCAGCCCACGCGAAAATCGACAAGGTCTCTGAAACGAAGCCCTTATAGGTCGCGTACGCCGCGGAGATGAAAATCACCCCCAATACGACGGGATCTACGATGGTGACGCCCAGCGCGCTCATGATTCCATTCTACCACGACCGGCGGCTGGTCGCGCAGAGACCTCGCGGGGACCGCTCAAGAGCGCCAGCAATTCCGCCACATCCTTTACCTCGGTCAACGCGATTCCCGCACTTTCGGCGCGTGTTCCCGACGGCACGATGGCCGAAGCAAACCCCAGCTTCGCGGCCTCTTTGAGGCGGAGCTCGGCCTGGGGCGCGGGCCGCACATCACCGGAGAGACTGATCTCGCCAAAGAACACGGTATCCCTGGGCAATGGCCGCCCTTGAAATGAGGAAATCAGCGCCGCTGCCGCAGCCAGATCCGCGGCAGGTTCACCGACCTTGAGGCCGCCCGCGACGTTCAAATAGACATCGTGCCCACCCATTCCAACCCCGCCGCGCGCGTCCAGCACGGCGAGCAGCATGGCGAGGCGACCCGTGTCCCAACCCACCACCGCGCGCCTGGGCGTACCGTAACCGGTTGCCGCGGCCAAAGCCTGGATTTCCATAAGAAGAGGACGCGTGCCCTCAATCCCTGCGAACACTGCGGTGCCGGGCGAAAGCGAGGAGCGGTCGCCAAGGAAGAGCGCCGACGGATTGGCGACCTCGGAAAGTCCCTTCCCCGTCATTTCGAACACACCGATTTCGTCGGTGGGCCCGAAACGGTTCTTTACCGCACGCAGAAGGCGAAAATGATGTCCGCGCTCCCCTTCGAAATAGAGCACGGCATCGACAAGATGCTCGACCACCTTGGGACCGGCGATCTGTCCGTCTTTGGTGACATGGCCAACGAGAATGATCGCGGCCCCTGTCGACTTCGCGTAGCGAACGAGATCGAACGATGCGGTGCGCACTTGTGCAACCGTTCCCGGCGCCGCTTCCAGCGCAGATGTCCAAAGTGTCTGGATGGAGTCGATGGCGACGATTCCCGGCGGAGGTCCGCTCTCCAGCGTGGAGAGAATATCTTCGACACATGTCGCAGAACCGAGTCCAACCGGTGCATCGCTTAGTCCCATCCGAGCGGCGCGAAGTCGAACCTGCGCCAACGCCTCTTCGCCGGAGATGTAGACAGCACGTCCGCCGGCATTTGCGTAAGCCGACAGCGTCTGCAGGATGATCGTCGACTTGCCAATCCCGGGATCGCCGCCAACAAGAAGAGCCGAACCCGGCACCAATCCGCCCCCGCAGACGCGATCGAACTCATTGATGCCCGTAGCGCGCCGCGGCGGCGCTTCGTCCGTCGTCTTCAGGTCTTCAAGCGCAAACTGCCGGCCCTTTGCGCGCCGGCGCGCTTCACCGCCGATGGGAGGAGGCGCCCCCTCTTCCGTAATCGTGTTCCAGCCGCCGCATGCGTCGCACCGGCCCGACCATTTGGAATGGACGGCGCCGCAGGACTGACAGACGAACGAGATCGCGGACTTGGCCATGATTCGATCATACCACGCCCGTCAAGTGGCTGGCTTATCCGCGAATTTGCATCTTGATCGGGCCGTCGGCGCGGCCGTGGATGAACTGCTCCACGTAAGGATTGCCGCTGTGATCGATCTCCGAGGTCGGACCTGCCCAGATGATCTTGCCCTGATACAGCATGGCGATCCGGTCCGAAATCTTGCGCGAGCTCACCATGTCGTGGGTGATGGAAAGCGCCGTCGCTCCAACGTCCTTTACGGTCGAGACGATGAGATCGTTAATCACGTCCGCCATGATCGGGTCGAGGCCCGTGGTCGGCTCATCGAAGAAGATGATCTCAGGATCCGCAGCGATGGCGCGCGCCAGGCCGACACGCTTCTGCATACCGCCGGACAATTCCGCGGGCGAGAGCATAGCGACATCAGGCCCCAGGCCAACCTTGCCGAGCTTTTCGATCGCGATGTCTTTCGCCTTGCCGCGCGGCATGCCGTGGCCCTGTATCAGACCAAAGGCGACGTTTTCCCAAACCGTGAGACTGTCGAACAGCGCGGCGCCTTGGAACAGCATGCCGAATTTCCGCAGCACAGCCTCGCGCCCCGCCCGACCAAGGCGGGTCACTTCCCGCCCATCGACGAAAATCTGCCCGGCATCCGGCCTCAAGATGCCAAGCACGCATTTGATCATCACCGACTTTCCGGTGCCCGAACCACCGATGACGACAAGGGACTCGCCGCGATTGATCACGAGATCGATGCCGTCGAGCACGATCTTCGAGCCGAAGCGTTTCTTGACGCCTCTGAGTTCGACCTTCGGTGTCGCGCTGCTAGCCATGCGAGAAGATCACCGATGTGAGGATATAGTTTGCCGCCAGGATCAGGATCGACGCGGATACGACGGCGTTGGTGGTCGCGGCGCCGACGCCCTGCGCACCGCCCTTGGAATGGAAGCCGTTGTAGCAGCCCATCAAAGCGATCAGGAATCCGAACACCGCCGCCTTGATAAGGCCGGAAGAGACATCGTCATAGGTCACGCCATTGACCGTGTTGTTTAGATAGATAGCGCCATTGAAGCCGAGCGCCTTGGTCGAAGCTATGTAACCGCCAAACACGCCGATGGAATCCGCGACCGCGACCAGCAGCGGCATAGAGATCACGGCGGCGACAATTCGAGGCACGACAAGATATTTGATCGGGTTGGTGGAGAGCGTGGTCAGCGCATCGATCTGCTCGGTGACCCGCATGGTGCCGATCTCGGCTGCGATCGCCGCCGCGACGCGACCCGCCACCATCAAGCCCGCGATCACAGGACCGAGTTCGCGCGTGATGCCGACCAGAACGACCACCGGCACGAACGCCTCAGCGCCATAGCGGCTCGCGCCGTTGTAGATCTGCAGCGCCAGGACGCCGCCGGTAAAAAACGCGGTCAGTCCGACCACCGGCAGCGAATAGAAGCCGATCCGCAGCATCTGCTGGAGGATCAAACCCCAATAGACGGGCGGACGCACAAAGCCGGTTACCGTGTCCGTGATAAAGAACGCAAGCCGCCCCGCCTGTTCGAAGAACGTCAGGACCATCCGGCCGATGGAGGCGAAGAAGCTCATGGCCCAGCCTCGTAATGGCGCGGGACGCGGCGCGCAAGCGACGTTAGAATTTCGTACGAGGCGGTGCCTGCGTTTGCGGCGATTTCCTCAAGCGGGATCGTGTCGCCGATGAACTCGATCTCAGCCCCTACCGCAGCGCCGGGGAGACCGGTCACGTCCAGCACGACAAGGTCCATCGAGACACGTCCCGCGATCGCCACGCGCTGGCCGGCGATAGCGCCCGAGCCGCGATTTCCCAAACTGCGCATCAACCCGTCCGTATAACCGAGCCCAGCCGTGGCAAGCACCGTCGGCCGTTCTGCCCGGAACGTCGCGCCATAGCCGACGCTTTCGCCTTTGTCGATCCGCCGCAGTTGCAAGATGCGCGCCGTCAGAACCGCCGCAGTCGAGAAAGGATTCGGTCCAGCAGGCTGCGGATTGCCGCCATACAGCCCCACGCCCGGTCGCACCATGTCAAAAACATACTCCCGACCGAGCATCGCCCCGCCAGACGACGACAAGCTCGCCGGAGCCGGCGGCAGCATTGCAAGGGCCGCGCGGAAACGCTCGAGCTGCGTACGGTTCATGGCGTCACCAGGATCATCGGCGCAGGCGAGATGGCTCATCCATAGTACAACACGGATGCCTTCGAGATGCTTCTCGTGATCAGCTGCAAGCGCGCTCAACTCCTGTGACGGAAGGCCCAAGCGGTTCATGCCGGTATCGAAATGGATTGCCGCGTCGAATTCAGTTCGCGCGTGCTGCGCAGCAGCTTGCCAGTTTGCGATCTCATCCAACGAATTCAAGACCGGCGTCAATCGATACGAGACCAGGGCCGGAATGGCGCCGGTAGGCGCACCGTCGAGAACGAAGATACGCGCGTCGGGCACGATGGGACGTAACGCTACGCCTTCTTCCAACCGTGCCACGAAGAATGTGTCGGCGCCCACGTCACGCAGGTGTTTGGCGACGGACGCCATGCCCATGCCGTAGGCATCGGCTTTCACCACCGCCGAGACGGCCGCAGAACCGGAAATGCGCTGAAACTCGCGGAAATTGGACGCCACCGCGCCCAACCGCACCGTCAGGCGCGCTGCTTCAAAAATCTCCATACGAGCCGAGAATGCAGGCGCGAAATCCAATCGTCAAAGGCCGTTCCGCCGCATCAGCCATGTATCCATCAGCGGCCAAAGATCGTCTTGTGGATGCACTCCGAATGGGTATTGCCCGCGGCCACGCACGGGTCGGTCGTGTTCTGGGTATGCGTGGTCGCATCGACGCCGGTGATCTGTTCGGGCGGAGGCGGCGGCGTGGGATCGAGGACGATGACGCCCTTGTTGTTCTTCTTGTAATGCCAGGGCTGGCGCTTGCAGGCCTCGCGTTCGGACTGAGAGAGATACTCATAGGACCCTGCGCCGCAGGCCAAGGCCTTGCCGATCTCCTTCATGACATCGGTCGGGCTCTTCGAGGTCGAAGAAGCTGGTGGCGGCGGCGTAATCGCGATCGTGGGCGGAATATTGATCGGCCGTTCCTCCGGCAACACCACATTGGGCAGAGAGGGCCGCGTTTTGTCCGGGTGCTTCAGCGGCGGCAAGATAAGGATTGTCTCCTTTGGAGCCTGGTGCACGTAGGACCCGAAGTGATTGGCGGTCAGCAAAGCAAGCAGGATGACAATGTGAACGAGCACAACGGCGATGCCGGCGCCACTGCGCTTCAGGAACCGCTCGCGCTGCGCCTCCTCCGCATGCAGATGCAAATCTGCCATCAGGATGCGGGGTGGTTTGGCGAGGCTGTCTTGTGACGTCAAACGCGTATTCCGGCGGAAGAGCGGTAGCGCAACGCGCCTCACGCAGTGACCGGCAACTATTCTAGCAGGTTTTCCAAGCGTGCAAGCCGCCGGAATTAACCAGCCTTCCGATGTTTTGCGCATGTTTGGAGCGATTGCTTCAAAAGGGGCGGGGTCGCGTCGCCGGCGAGCAGAATGACATGCGCGCAATGTTGGCGGCGGCAGGCCTGGCGGCTTGCTTCACGCACGAACCCCAAAAGCCCGGAGTGGCTACAATTCCAAATACCGTAACCGGATCGACTAAAGCGTCGCACCGGCCGGTGGCGGCCCAAAACGGTTGTTACCCACTTCGCCGGATTTCACGCCGAGCCAGATGGTGAAACCGGCCTGGATCGCCAGCAGGGCGACCACGAGCCCAAAAAAGAGATAGGCGCCTTTGTCCGAAATCGGACCCGTTCCAGTTTCGCTGTACTGCATCGCGTCCATCAAAGCCTGACCACCGAACAGGAATGCCGCAACCGCGACCGCGACCATGGCCCCGATGGGCGCGAGCACCCATACGGCGGACTTGCCGAGATCGTGCAACCGGCGGCCCCAGACGATGAACCAGAGGAATGTCGTGGCGCCGCTCGCGCCGTTCACACGGAGCAGCATCAGCACAACACCGACCAATAACAACAGACCGATGCTCGCCCAATATTCCTTGCGACCGCTGCGTCCCTTCAGATACTCGAACACGCGCGCCTAGTTCCCCTCGGCCACGAGGTTCGAGAAGCGTGTAAAGCGCTCATCGAAGTGCAGATCGATCTTGTTGGTGGCGCCGTGGCGGTGCTTTTCGACCAGAACTTCCGCGCGGCGATAGGCGCGCTCGCATTTATCGATCCATTTGGCGTGATCCGCCGAGGACGGATCGGGCTCACGTGACTTCAGATAGTACTCTTCGCGATACACGAACATCACGACGTCGGCGTCCTGCTCGATAGAGCCGGATTCACGCAGG
>CAZCJI010000188.1:0-6525 GCA_964498625.1 uncultured Rhizobium sp. | reverse complement strand
CCTCTCGAAGCGGACGCGCGTCTTTCTCAGGATTGGGTGCGAAACGCAGACGGACGCGCGGAGCAGCTCTTGTGATCGCTGCGACCAGAGGAGCGGAAAGGGCGGCGACAAACCCTTCGCTCGCACGAATGCTGAAGGTCCGCTCAAGCAAGGTAACGTCCAAATGGCTCACATCTGGCGTCAAGACCGCGCGCACGTTTCGGGTCAGTTCGTGGACGCGGTCGCGCAGTTCGGCGGCGCGGGGCGTCGGTACAAGCCCGCGGCCTGCGCGCACGAGCAGCGGATCGCCTGTCGCTGAGCGGAGCCGCGCGAGGGTCCGGCTCATGGCGGAAGCGCTCAACCCGAGACGCCGCGCCGCGCCGGTCACACTTCCTTCGGCGAGCAGCACATCCAAGGCCGCGAGCAGGTTCATATCTAAGGTGTCCATGCACGGAAGCCTACGGGATTTGGTCCTTAAGACCTAGCGTCTAACGCAATTATAGAATGCGTCCGATGCGTCTGGCGCTTGTCCACGGTTTCTCACACATTCGCCGCCGAACTCCGCAGCAAAAGATATCGCATGCGTGCAGCCCCTCCGCCCGGCCCCGCCGGAACGATCCTTCTTATCGGCGCATCCCGCGGTCTTGGCCTAGCGATGGCCGCCGAATTCCTGAAGAGAGAGTGGAACGTTGTCGGGACGGTGCAAACGGGCGGCCGAACGGCGTTGCACGATCTGGCGGATGAGCATCCGGATCGTATCGAGATCGAGTCCCTCGACGTTACGGATTCGGATCAGATAACGGCGCTGCACCACCGTCTCTCCGGTCGCAGCTTCGACATCCTGTTTCACAACGCCGGGATCGCCAACGCCAGCCCGCACCAGTCCGCCGCAGAGGTTCCAGCAGAAGAGTTCGTGCGCGTGCTGATCACGAACGCCCTGAGTCCCATACGCGTCATTGAGGGATTGCAGGATCTGGTTTCCGCAGAAGGCCTCATCGGTGTCATGTCGTCAGGACAGGGAAGCATCGGCAACAACGAGAAAGGCGGGAATGATGTCTATCGCGGCAGCAAGGCCGCCTTGAACCAGTTCATGCGTTGCTACGCCGCGCGGCATGCCAGAGAACCGCGCGCACTGGTGTTGATGGCACCAGGCTGGATCCGTACCGACTTGGGCGGCCCGAACGCGCCATTCGGTATCGAAGAGTCCATTCCGAAACTCGTGGACGTGCTTCTCGCGCAACGGGGCAAACCTGGCCTGAATTATCTCGACCGCGAGGGACGTACCGTTCCGTGGTGAATCCTCACCCCACACCCTTCGACTTCATTCTGAAGGCGACGCGCAAACACCGCCTGCGCCACTGGTGTTCTGCTTATGCATTCAAGGATGGCGCCGGACTGATCGATATTGCCAGACAATATTCACCCGCGCGCATTATCGAGCTTGGTACGGCTTTAGGCTTCACCGCCTGCTGCCTCGCCTCGGCGGGAAAGGCAGTGCGGGTCGACACAGTAGAAGGTGATCCCCAGCACGTCGCATTGGCGCAGGCCAATATTGAAGCAGCGGGCCTCACGGAGTGCATCACCGTGCATTTTGGCCGTTTTGAAGAAGTCCTTCGAAGCCTGGTCGGCCCTTATGGCATGGCGTTTTTTGACGGCGGCTCACCATCGATCCCAATCATTGAGCAGCTTCGCGCGCTGCTGGATGATGATGGCGTCCTAATATGCGCCAATCTGTCTCGTGCGGGTGCTGGCCAAGCGCGAGACCTAAATAATGAATTTGACACCGTGGATCGTTGGCTGCGTGTAGGTGCGATCGAGGACGGTGGCACCCTAATCCTCCGCAAACGAGAAAAGCAGTTGCTCGGCGAAACCCCTGAGCACTATTAGACGCACCCCGCGTTTCCTCAATAGTAACTCGGGACGAAAAACTCCATTGAACTCCAAGCTCGTCGGGCCAAGTTGCGTTCTTCATCGCCAATTGCGCTCGCGTAGATCGCAGCTGTCTCTATTTGCCTGTAGGCTCTAGCGATAACTAGCAATATGCCAGAACCACAGATCGGCCAGTTTAGCGCTTTTATCACGCTTCGACGTTCCGAAGAAAAGCCGGTTTTGAACGGCGCTCGAACTAGATGATAGCACTCCGAAGAGCGGCCGGACGCGGTGGCGTAGACGCGGGCTTGTTTGACCTAGTCCCGAAGGGCGGATCTGCTTGGTTTCGTCTATTCACCTGGTGTTCGTCTTAGTTCTGAAGATATGGCGTGACTCTCGGTAACGGAGCTACCCATATGGCCTCAGCTGCATGATCTCATCGCAATGATCACAGATGACCAACGGCAATTCGTTTGGCCCTTCGCGTCCACTCTCCAGGTGAAATCCACTCGAGACACGCGGAAGATTTGACTCGTCAGCGTTCCAGAGCACGCCGGCATGCCCACAATGGCTGCAAGAAAACCTAGCCGACAAGATCGCCCCAGAAGCCACGGCTATTCCCCTAATCTGTGACTGCCCTCTTCTCTAAAGTCTTCCGCATCTGGGCGGCGAGTTCGTCTAAGTCGTATGGCTTGGGTATAAATTGAATGCTGGCGCCGTTCTCCTTCGCAGCCGCGGCTTTTCCTTCGTCCCCCGACGTAACGATGACAGGAATCTCGGGCTGATTCTCACCAATCCATTTAGCCAACGCGAATCCATCGGTCAGGCCCGGCATCATGACATCGGTAAAAACGAGGTCCACAACGAACCCTGGCCCGGCCATGATGGCGAGGGCCTCGTCTCCTGTCGTGGCCTCCAGAACCTTGAAACCCTGATCTTGAAGATAGTCCGACAGTGTCAAGCGTATCAGCGCGTCGTCATCGACGATAAGGATCGCGGCGGCATGTTTTTCTTTCCCCGAGGGGGCGTCCTCAAGGGGATCCGCCATTTGGTTTGCTTTCGAACAGAATGTTGTCTGCGTAAAAGGTGCAGAATGAGTAATGGTTGCTGTGTTCCGGAGATAGCGTCGAACCGTGTCGATAGGGCCACACCCAGGATACTGCAGCAAAAGTACTTGGGACCTATATGGCGGTGACAGCAGTTGTTGCGCCGGATGATCGAACAGCTGCGATCTGTGTGTGTTCAACAGACACTACAGTCCCGGGGTTGGCTCCGGAGACTTTGACTTCCGCCTGCAGCTGGCTGGTCAGCGCTTGAATGATGTTCGAGCCCAGCCCCGCTTTGGTCTTCACGCCGTCCGCGGGCATTCCAACGCCGTTGTCGGTCACCGACAACGTCCAATTGGGGCCATGGGATTGATAGTCTACCTTGATCTTGCCGTTTCGGTCTTCGGGGAATGCGTGCTTGAGAGCATTGATCACCAGTTCGGTGACGATCAATCCCAGGCTCACCGAGACATCCGCCGTTGTAGCGCTGTCATCGACATTCACGTCCAGCGATAGCTGATTGTGATCTCGAATCATGGATGCGCCGATGCTGTTGCAGAGCGTGGTGAAGTAGGGAAGCAACTGAACATCAGATACACTGGAAGCGGAGAGCTGCTGCTGGAGCGCGGCGACCGACATCACCCGTTTGTGGGCATCGTGCAGATGGCTCCTCGTCTCTTCGGATTGCACCTTGCGCGCGCTTTGCAGCAGCACGCTGGCGATGATCTGAAGACTGTTGGCGACCCGATGCTGAAGCTCCTGAAGAAGGACAGCCTTCTCCTTGACCATGTCGTCTTTGAGTCTTTCGGCGATACGCGCCTCGGTGACATCAGACACCGACATCAGCAGCCGGACGCTCTTCTCATTGCCGTATTCAAGTTTCTGGGCGTTCACGACCAGACGGCGAGGACCGCTGCCTTGCTTGAGATCGATCTCATAGCTTTCGACTGCTGCGTACCCGGTCGCTGTTGCTTCAAGAAGTGAGGTCAATTGGGGTATGTCCCACTCGCCCGATCCAAGTGAGCGAAGAGGGAGTCCTGCTACGTTCGTTGGCTCGATCTGAAATGCGTTGCAGAACGACTTGCTTGCGGCAGTCACGGTGAGATCTTGGTTGAGCAAAAGCAGCGGCGCCGTCGAGGAAGCGATGACTGCCAGCGCAAGATCAAGTGCAACATCTGGATGCGGCGTCGTTTGGGGAGCCATTGGCTGCCCCTTTCTGAAAAACCGGAGGCTCGCGAAGCGAAAGCCGTACCCGAACAAAACTTTTTGAAAATCGACCGAGCGCTGCTTAAGAACAGCTGCCCGTCGTCATGCTACTCTAGCACAGTTCCGGCTTGAGTCCTGCATGATCGGACCGGATGCCGGATCATTGTTGAAAAGCTCATAAAGCGCGGCTGACACGTGCTTGGGAGTGTAGGGCTTTTGGATAAACAGCCCATTTGCGGGTAATTCGCTCAAATCCGGGACAACTGCCGAAGTCAAAATCAAGTGGATAGGCGGCCAACGACCTCTTATGGCACGTGCCAATTTACATCCATCGACCGAGCCCGGCATCCTGATGTCGGTGAAAACTGCCTGAATATCAGTGCGATTTTGCATTATTCTGATTGCTTCGTCCGCGTTGGACGCTTCCGCTACCGCGAACCCCGCATCCTCAATCATGTGGAGAGTGCTGATCCGAATAAGCGCTTCGTTCTCAACAACGAGAACAACTGCCTTTTCCATGTGCTTTCCGTGTGTGGTCCACGCTCTAACGACGCGCAGCATCCCAAACCCACCTATTGTTTCGATGAGAACGCGCGACGCGGCTATTCGGCCTTCCAACCCGAATTGTTTGCCTTCCAGCAGCTCCGACAACCTCAGAGGTCAGGGGGCCCCCGGGAACGGACCGCGGAAGCCGGGAGTTAGCACCACGGTGGAGAGGACACTCTCCTCGCGTAATCAGCTGCAGAGCGCCCTTCAAGCCTTTCCGGCCCGCCTGCGCAGGCAAGCACCACTCAAGGCGAAATTGAAAGAGTAACCAACGGCATTGCGCCGCAGCGGTTGCCCGATACCCAAAGGAACTACAATGAAAACATTGCTTAAGTCAGCCTTCGCGGCTGCCGTACTTCTGAGCACGAGTGCATGTGTCACCCCCAACGCACAGAAGCATCGCTGCCGCGCCGACTTCCATCGATGACGCAAGAACCGCCTGCGTCAAAAGCGGTGTGATTTACTGGCGTTCCTTATGCGGCGCGCGACGTTTTCCAGCACGCGATGATCTAACTTTGAGAGGCATGGCCGCCATTCTGGCTAACTGCATTATTGTGGAGGTCATCAATCATGGCGGCGATTACGAATATCGGTACGTGGGAGAGGCTCAAAGGCTAGCGTTCAACACATACTTCAAAGGAATGCGCGTCACCCAGATTGAAGCCGCGGCGCGCAGCTTGGGTGGAATATTGCGAGCCGTATACGATCGCGCGCGCTTATCCGGTAAGCCCTTCATCGTGCGAGGACCGATCGACCACGATCTGCCCGGTGACGTTTTTCTTTATCATGAGACAGCATTCTTGCCGTTGGGCATACATGACAACAATGTCGATCATCTCTTGATCGTTGGCGTCCAAATGCCCGAGCCATTTTGGGAATTACCGGACGAGAAATTGAAGATTCTTGCGGAATAGACAATCGCGCCGACACACTCAACCGGTGTTCCCTTCCAGTGAGCAATATCGAACAGCCTGCGCACTCGCCCAAAGCTATCCTGCCATAGCCGTTGGCCGGGCGTGGCGCTTGAGAAATATAAATGACCTGCGATCTCGGCAGGCTGCGCTCCCGCTCCAACGTGCGAAGGAGAGGCACGATGTCTCAACAACAGATGAGATTTGGTTTTGAACTTTTCCCTTATCAGATTCGACTATTGGGAGGAGGCGGCGAGACGAGACTTGTCTATCACACCCTCTGCGCAGATGACGACGAGGCTATAGATGCGCTTTTTGCGCTCAAGGATGTTACGTATACACGCTTCGAAATTACATGCGATGGCGAGGTAATTTCGCAAGGCGCGCGCTGCAGGTAGTTGGAGCGGCTTCGCCTTTTGTCGCGCACGCTCCGGGACCGGTCATTTGCCGCCCGATGAGTTGGACGGCGCGAAATGCGCGGCGATTACGGGCGGTGGTCAATTTTGCTCAGACGCGCCGCTGCAACTGAATAATCTGAACTCGCCGAATCGCCACTCGTACCACCCTGGACCGTAGCTGCCTTGTTATCTGGCACGATTGGCTTCGAAACCGGACGGCATTATTTTAGACATCTGAGAATCGGCCTCAGAGGAGGCGCGATGGCGGCAGAACGCAAATCACCATTCAGCCCGACAGCATTTCTCGCCATGGTCGGCGAAGGACGCAGGCAGATAAAACGCCGCAAGGGCGAAGTGATATTCTCCCAGGGAGAACCAGCACAGGTCGTGTTCTTCATTCAGCAAGGCAAGGTGAAACTCACCGTCGTATCGGAGCAGGGCAAGGAAGCCGTCGTCGCAATCCTCACAGCGAACGATTTCTTTGGCGAAGGGTGCCTCGCCGGACAACGTGTCCGCATCGCGACGGCAACGACCATGACCGAATGCGACATCATGTGTATCGAGAAGGCT
>CAZCJI010000187.1:0-6536 GCA_964498625.1 uncultured Rhizobium sp. | reverse complement strand
GTCCCGCTGCGCCTCGCCGAACTGATGATGGAGGCTGGCGCGCCGGCCGGCGTGCTCAACGTCGTCAACGGCGACAAGGAAGCGGTCGACGCCATTTTGGACGATCCCGATATCCAGGCGGTGAGCTTCGTCGGGTCGTCGGCGATCGCGCATTATGTCTATTCGCGCGGCACCGCCAACAACAAGCGCGTGCAGGCGATGGGCGGCGCGAAGAATCACGCCATCATCATGCCGGATGCCGATCTCGATCAGGTGACGAACGAGTTGATCGGCGCGGGTTACGGCTCCGCCGGCGAACGTTGCATGGCGATCTCGGTCGCGGTGCCGGTGACGGACAAGATCGGCGATGCGCTGGTAGACCGCCTGAAGCCGCGCGTGGAGTCGCTGCGCGTGGGCCTCTCGACCGATCCCGATGTCGATTACGGCCCGATGGTGACGAGGGAACACCGCGTCAAGGTGATGAACTACATCGACATGGGCGTGAAGGAAGGCGCGGAGCTTGTTGTCGATGGCCGCGGCTTCAAGATGCAGGGCTATGAGAACGGCTACTATCTCGGCGGCTCGCTATTCGACCGGGTGAAGCCCAACATGCAGACCTATCAGGACGAGATCTTCGGACCCGTTTTGCAAGTCGCGCGCGCGAAGGATTTCGACGATGCCGTCGCGCTTCCGACCAATCACCAATACGGCAACGGCGTCGCGATCTTCACCCGCGACGGCGACTCCGCGCGCGAATTCGCAAGCCGCGTGCAGGTCGGCATGGTCGGCATCAACATCCCGATCCCGGTTCCGCTCGCCTATCATACCTTCGGCGGCTGGAAACGCTCGGCCTTTGGCGATGTGAACCAGCATGGCCCCGAGGGCGTGCGGTTCTACACCCGTATCAAGACCGTGACCCAGCGCTGGCCCAAGGGCGGCGTCCGCGAAAACGCCAGCTTCGTTATTCCGACGATGAAGTAAGGCGGGTTGGTCAAGCTTGACCAACTACCTTGACCAACTTGACCAACTCGGCTAGGGTTCGGTCATGACGCGTCAGGTCAACCTCTACGAAGCCAAGACCCAGCTTTCGCAGCTCGTCGAAGACGCCGCTAAGGGTGAGGAGATCATCATCGCGAAGAACGGCAAGCCGATGGTCAAACTGGTTGCAACGACGCCGGAAACGAAACCGCAAAAACGTGTGTTTGGCCAACTCAAAGGCCTCGTCGGTCTTGCTCCTGATTTTGACGCAGCTGACGAGGAGATTGAGCGTCTGTTCTACGAAGGTGATCTCAACGATCCGCCGATCCCGTTCAAGCACGAATGACCCGCTTCCTTCTGGACACGCACATTTTCGTCTGGACCAAGACAGCCGAACGGCCCGTGCTGCCGCACGTCCTCTCGCAAATGGCCGATCCTGCCAACGAGGTGTTGGTCAGTCTCGCAAGTGCTTGGGAGCTTTGCATCAAAGCGGCAGTAGGAAAACTTACGGGCGATGCTTCTCTTCTCGTAGGCGAAGAAGCGTCCTTCGAACGGGCTCTCGAAACATCCGGACTTCAGTTGCTGCCAATTTTGCCGACGCACATCTTCGCAGTTCGAAATCTCCCAATGTATCATCGCGATCCGTTCGACAGGCTGATCGTCGCGCAAGCAATAACAGAAGGCATGACCCTCATCACGGCGGACCGGCGGCTGGATGCTTATGAAGGTCTCGACATGATTGTGGGCGCTTAAACTACGCGTTCCGCGCCATCAAGCCGCCATCGACGGGGATGGTCGCGCCGGTGATGTAGCTCGCGGCGGGCAGGCACAGGCTCAAGGTCATGTGCGCGACTTCCTCCGGCATTCCGTAACGGCGCAGCGCCGTGCGGCGCTTGGCGAAGACGTTCTTGTCTTCGTCAGAGATCGACGCCGTCATCGCCGTGCTGATCGGGCCGGGGCAGACGCAGTTCACGGTGATGCCTTCGGGGCCAAGTTCGACGGCCAGCGCGCGGGTGAGGCCGGTGACGCCGGCTTTCGCGGCAGCATAGGGAGAGTCGCGCGAGGTCGCGCCCAGCGCCTCGGTCGAGGCGATATTCACGATCCTGGGCGCTTTCGATTTGCGCAGATGCGGCAGCGCCGCGCGGATCACCTGCTGCTGCGCGGTGAGCAAAACGCCCACCGCACGTGACCACACCGCGTCGTAATTCTGGCTGTCGATGGGAGAAAAAGCCGAGATGCCAGCATTGTTGACGACAATGTCGAGCCCGCCCCATGCGGCAACGATCTCATCGATCACGGTGCGGATACGCGCAGCGTCGGTGACATCGAGCGCCCAGGCTTTCGCCGATCCGCCTTGCGCCGCTATGGCATCGGCGGTTTCACGTGCACTCGCTTCGTTGAAATCGGTGACGGCGACGTGGGCGCTTTCGGCGGCGAAGACCTCCGCGGTCGCGCGGCCCATGCCGGAGCCAGCTCCTGTGATCAGCACGACGGAGCCTTTGACGGAGCGCGACAGCACTACTTCACGCCGCCGAGCTTGCAGATGTGCTTCCACTCGGCTTCCGTGACCGGCTGCACCGACAGCCGCGGCTCGCGCACAAGCACCATGCTTTTCAGCTTTGGATCGGCTTTCACGTCGGCGAGCGTCACGGGCCTAGGCACATCCTTCACCGCTTTCACATCGACAAGACCGAACTTGCCGGTCTCATCGGTCGGATCGGGTTTGTATTCGGCAATGACCTCGACGATGCCGACGATCTGCTTCTCATCGCCGGTGTGATAGAAGAAGCCGAGATCGCCTTTCTTCATCCCTTTCATGTGTTTCGCGGCGGCGAAATTGCGCACGCCGCTCCACGGCTCGCCCTTCACGCCGCGTTTCTTCTGCATCTCCCAGGAGAACGTCTCGGCCTCGGTCTTGAACAGCCAGTGATTCATAGCTTCGCCTCGCAGAAATTCGCGGTCGCCTTCCACGGCCGCAATTCGGACGACTGGAACAGCCCGGCCTTCGCATAGGGATCGTTCTGTTGCCAGATCCGCGCAGCGGCAAGGTCGGGCGCTTCGATGACGATCATGCTGCCTTCCATCTCGCCCTGCGCATTCAGGAACGGTCCGCCCAGCCTGACCGCGCCGGTCTCTTTCACATAGGCGAAATGCGCCTCGCGCGTCGCCATGCGCAGTTGCAGCGAGCCTTCCTTGTCGATGGCGGTGAGCACGAACAGCATGGTTCCTCCTATTGCGGCACTCTATTCTGGTTTGAGGGGCCGGCTCATCAACCGTAACACCGCATCGCCGAGCGGCAAGCTGCCGTCGAGCACGGCGGCGACCGCTTCGGCGATGGGCAATTCGATGCCTTCCTTCTTCGCGCGCTTGACGATGGCCGGCGCCGTCTCGACGCCTTCGGCGAGCGCGTGGCCGGGCGCATCGAGTTCTTTCAAGGCTCCGCCCTGGCCGAGCGCGTGACCGAAGCTGAAATTGCGCGAGGATTTGCTTGTTGCGGTCAGCACGAGATCTCCGAGGCCCGACAGACCCATCAATGTTTCGGGTTTTGCGCCCAGCGCCGTGCCCAGCCGTGTCAGCTCCGCGAAGCTGCGCGCGATCAGCGCCGCCCGCGCGCTTTCACCCAAGCCCATGCCGTCTACGATGCCGCTGGCGATGGCATAGACATTCTTCGCGGCGCCGCCGAGCGCCACGCCCACGATGTCGTCGCTGGCGTAAGGCCGGAATGTCGCGTGGCCGAGCGCGGCCTGAAGCTTCAGTGCGATGTCCATGCGCGCGGCAATCGTCACCGCCGTCGGCATGCCGCGCGCGACATCTTTTGCGAAAGACGGTCCGGATAAAATCGCCGGCTCGCAATCGGGCGTGGCCTCGCTGAGGATTTCCGTCAGAAGTTCGCCGGTGGATTTCTCGATGCCTTTCGCGCACAGCACCAACGGCGTTCCCGTCGCCGCGTGACGCGCGATGTCCTTAAGGCTTGCGCGCAGATGCTGTGCCGGAACGACAAGCAGCAATGCGTCGGCTTTCGCGGTGCCGGCGATGTCGCTTGTGACTGCGATATTGGCCGGAAGTTTCACCCCCGGCAGATACATCGTGTTCTCTGCTGTACTTTGCATCTCCGCGACAAGGTCCCGCTCACGGGCCCAAAGGCTCACGGACCGCCCGGCCTGGGCTGCGGCGATGGCCAGGGCCGTCCCCCAGGCACCGGCGCCGACCACCCCAATATTCTGATAACCTATTGCTTTGTCTGTTGTTTGAGGCATTTCGGCCCAATGCTGCAGCGCGGAAGATTGAACGGTTTGTTGATTATTCAGAAAATCTGCCTATGTTGTTGTGAGGAATCGATGACAAGACCGCGACGACGCGGCGTCAAAGGGAACGCTTATGGCCGAAAAAGACAATATCCGCGAACAGATCGTTTGCGCCGCGAAGAAACGTTTTTCGCATTTCGGCTATGCCAAGACGACGATGGCGGAGGTCGCCACCGATTGCGCGATGTCGCCGGGCAATCTCTATCGCTTCTATCCCGGCAAGCTCGACATCGCCGAGGCCATCGCGACCGAAGATTACACGAAACATCTGACCGCCATGCGCAAGCTCGCCGTGACGCCAGGCAAGGATGCGCGCGAGCGCCTGCACGATCTTCTGTTCGAAGAACTGCGCCGCACCTATCACAAGCTGGAGAAGGATCCGCGCGCCTATGAGATGGCGCTGGTGATTTCGCGCGAGCGGCCCGAATACGCGAACTGGATGCTGGGCGAGGAGCGCAAGATTCTCGTCGAGCTGATGGACGAAGCGGAACGCCGCGGCGAGTTCACGTTCGACAACAAGGAGTTCGTAGCGGAGATGATCCAGGCGGCGACGATGAAGTTCCGCTATCCGCAGCTCTGGTCGAAGCTCACGCTGCCGAAGCTCGAGCGCGAGTTGGAAGGTGTAATCCAATTGCTGATCAACGGTATCTGCCCGAAGGCAATCGAAGCCGCCCGCATGGCACAGCACCACGCCGCTGCCTGACCGCCCTTCTTTCCGCCGCAAACGCAGCCTATAGCTCTGCCATGCGCAGATTTATCCTTTGTCTTGCAATACTGGCCGCGACGTTCGGCGTAGCTTTTGCCGATCCCGTCGGCGTAGCCCAGTTCACGCCCGCGCAGCGCGCCGATCTCGCACGCGTCAACACCTATCTCAATTCCATCCGCACCATGACCGGCGGCTTCACTCAGATCGATCCCAGTGGCGACATCGATCAGGGTACGTTTGCGATCGCCAAGCCCGGCAAGATGCGGTTCGAATACAAGCCGCCGGCGCCAAACCTGATCGTGTCGGACGGCAAGACGGTCGCGGTGATAAATTCGCGGTTGAACACTGTCGATCCCTATTCGCTCTCGGATACACCGCTCGACATCATCCTCGGTGACAAGATCGACCTGCTGAACGATCATTCCATTACCGGCGTCGAGCGTCAGCAGGACGCGCTGGTCGTCCGCGCGCGCTCGCGTGGCAGCAACGCGCAAGGCAATATCGCGCTGGTGTTCGCGGAGCCGAACCTGGAACTGCGGCAGTGGACCGTCGTGGACAATCAGGGACTTCAGACGACGGTTGCGTTGCGCGATGTGCAGATCGGCGCCGACGTCTCCCATGTTTCATTCGCTGTGCCGCCCAAGAAATGACATGGCGCGCAAGCATGGCAGCCCCGCGCTTGCGGGCGTCATGAACCCTTGCTAGGGCATCGCCATGGCCCCCCGCAAACCGATCGTCGGCATCCCGAGCGACCACCGCATGGTCGGCAAACATCCGTTCCATATGGTCGGCGAGAAGTACATCGCGGCCGTGCGCGACGGCTCGAATGCGACGCCGTTGATGATCCCCGTGCTCGCCAATCCGATCCCGCCGGAGGAATTGATCGCCAGCATCGACGGTTTTCTGTTCACCGGCTCGCTCTCCAATGTCGCGCCGAAGCATTATGGCGGTGCCGCACCGCGCGATGGCGTGTTGCAGGATGAGCGCCGCGACGACACGACCCTGCCGCTGCTCAAGGCCGCCATCGCCGCCGGAAAGCCGGTGCTGTGCGTGTGCCGCGGCTTTCAGGAATTGAACGTCGCGTTCGGCGGCACGCTGCATCAGCATGTGCAGGAAATCCCTGGCCGCAGCGACCATCGCGAAAATCCTCAAGCGCCGCTCGACGAGCAATACGGTCCCGCGCACACGATCTCGGTGCAGCCGGGTTGTCTGCTCGCCGATATTCTGGGCGCCGGAATCTTCCAAGTGAATTCATTGCACGGTCAGGGCATCGACAAGCTCGCGCCATCGCTCCATGCCGATGCGGTCGCGCCGGATGGAACCGTCGAGGCGGTTTCTATGCCGGAGGCGAAGTCGTTCATGCTGGGCGTCCAGTGGCACCCGGAGTGGCGCTGGGCCGACGACGAAGTCAGCACAGCGATCTTCCATGCCTTTGGCGAGGCCTTGGGCGACGCGGCGCGCTGATTTACTCCGCGCTAACGGCTCCTTCGCCATCATGGGCGGCTCCGGTCCCCATGTCGAAATCAGCGAGACTTCTCGGATTTGCCTTCGCCAATGCGGACCTTCTG
>CAZCJI010000186.1:0-6537 GCA_964498625.1 uncultured Rhizobium sp. | reverse complement strand
CCGTCTTGCACTTCGATTGTTAGCCTTGGCGTTTTCGCCTTTCCGCCATCCATATACGGGTGACCAATAAAGGAAACCCAGCACACATTTTTGTCCTGCTCTTCGGATTTCTTCCGGCGATATTCAGATAGCTTCACTACATGTTCGCTCATATGTCTGGCTCCAACTGGCTGTGAGTGATGGAAGGGCTGGACGGCAATCCAGCCCTTCACCTTTTCATGCTATCGCTTTTTCCATGCGTGACGACCCCAGAACTCGCGCTTGCGCTTGATGGCCGGTTTTCCGTTGGCGCGAAGCCAAAGGAGATACGCGACAGCGACCTGCCTAAGCGTGAGCCGCTTGGTTAGTCCGCCGATACGTGAGCCTCTTGCCGACGATGCCCTTGAGGGCTTTTTCAGCCCGCGCTTCATCGTCAATGCCGAGTTTGGCGCGCGTGTTCTGCCTGAAATCGAATTCTGCAAGGTACCGATGAAGGTGCTGCTCTCCGCAGTGCTGGTATGTGCCGACCATGCCGCGTTTGAACACCGAGAAGAAACCCTCAAGCGTGTTTGTATGGACCTTCGCACCACCGTTGCTCTTGCGAACGTAGGTCTTGTTGTGATCGACAATTTCGTGACCGGCAGTCGCGCCGAGGAATTTGTAAATCTGCGAGCCGTCCGTGTGGAGCGTGCTGTCCGGGTGGACGTTGGCGAAGATCGCGGGCGCGATATCGTCACGGCTGGCCGAACCGATCTTGAACGAGCGGATACGTCCGCCACGCTCGACTAGGCTCAGGACCGCGCGCTTGTGGGCGTAGCCGCTAGCACCGTCAGCCTTGCGCTTGCCTTCCTTCTTTCCGATGAACGTCTCATCGGCCTCGACAACCTTGCCAGCGCCACCGAGCGGACCTTCGCCACCGGCAGGGGCGACAGCCTCGCGCAAACGGTGCATCATGAACCAAGCCGATTTGTAGGTGACATCCAGAAGGCGGTGCATCTGGTGAGCGGAGATACCCTTCTTGCTCGACGTGAACAGGAACGTGGCCATGAGCCACTTGTTCAGCGGGATATGGCTGCGCTCGAAAACCGTGCCCACAGTCACCGTGAACTGCTTGCGGCAGGCGTTGCACTGGTAGGTGCCGGGACGGCTGGAGAGGGCGCGGGCCCCGTCTACGGTGCCACAATGGCCGCAGATCGGGCCGTTCGGCCACAGCATGTTCTCAAGCCATTCGCGGGCGGCTGTGGGGTCTTGAAACACCTTGTTTTCGAACAATTTGGCCATTGGCTCGGTTCCGATTTGCTGAGCCAAGTATAGGGATTGTGCCATGCTGCGTCAAGTATATAGTCGCCAATAATGGGGCGATTATATACCAAGGGTAGGAACTCGAATTCGACCGTGAAGCCCGTCCTGTGCCTGAATCCCCGACCCGCGCCATAAGCCCCTCCGAAAGAATAGGACAAAGCCGACGCCTCACGCCTCTATCGGCAAGAAGAAATCGAGTCCGACTAATCCAACTAAGAAAAAAAGACGAGCTAAGGCGTAAGAGCTATTTCTGCTCAACTACGCTGTAGTGGCCAAAGGCGTACGCCTTAATTCTCTGGCCACCGTTATCCGTGACGTAGGATGCGTAAGAGCCTCCATCAACAAGCGGATATTGTAAGGCGTAAACATAGGCGTTTTTGTCTGGCACCTTTGTTGAAACCGAACTGAGTAATATGGACCATGTGCGTCCCCATTTTGCTTTGGTCCCCGCCAACACGAGATCGCCTCCGCCGCAGGTATTTTCCCCTGTGCCAGACGCGAGAATTCCGTGCTGGTAGATGACAAATCTCCTGCAAGGTGCGGTGACTGACGTCACCGTCCCAGCTTGTGCCGCTTGGCTTGCGAGAAATAATGATAGGGCTGCGAGAACGGTACGTCGCATGGCTTTAGCCTCCCAAGATGGTTCAACCTAAACCTGAACTGCTCCTAAGCCAAGCGCGGAAGCGCCAAAGCGCACGCATGTGGAACGCCACCATTCACGGCGCTTATGTTTGGCGGTTGTATACCTGTCGTACCAAAGCGCTACGAACGCCCGTCCAGGATCGCCTGGACTTCGATGCCCAGTCGTTTGGTGAGATACGCGCATCGTGTGTCGTTGATGCTTAATGTTGTCGGAATCAGATCGATCTCGCCCTTGCCGATGTTGACGGCGATGCCGTCGCCGCACGACACCGACCATGACGAGTTCTTGGACAGCGTCACGGCGCCGTCCACGATCGGCCCGTCCACGATCACGACACCGTTCTCTACGCGCAGATTCTCGCGCAGGCTTTTCGCCAGGCTGGCCGCGCCATGATCCTTTTGCGCCAGCACAGCGGCCGCGGCGCCATATTCTTCATTGGCGCTGTCGGTCTTGCCGCAGGCGCTCAAAATGAAACAACTGAGCAGGCAAAGGCCTGCGCGCGTTAAAGCCATGAACGCCTCCGGACTCAGCGGTGCGAACATTAGAGCAAAACCCGCGTTCCGGCCCGCAGCGGCGGGCGCGTGTCCAAAATTTCACCGGAAAGCCGCCCCGGATTTGCCTGAACCGGAGATGAACGGGCCGCTCCGATTCCGTTCAGAACTTCGGGCGTAGGGTTGGGCTATCATTCGGCGCGGATTCGGTGATCGGCGCCGTACTCTCTGGGAGAAGGACCTGAAACCATGAAGACACTTGCAAAACTCGCGATGGGCGCGGCCATGCTGGGCGGCCTCGCCCTCACCTCCGTGCCGGCCGACGCTGGCGTCGTTGTCGGCGTTGGAATTGGCGGGCATCCCCATGCGCGCAACTGGTGCTGGCGCCATCCCGGCGCCTGTGGCGGTCCGGTCGTGGTCGCTGGACCGCGCATCGGTGTGTTCTACGGCGGCCGTGGCTGGTGGGACGGCCGCCGCTATTGGGGCCATCGTTACTGGTATCACCACGGCTGGCGTTATCGCTAAGCCTTAAGGCCTGACGAGAAGCGCGGCGCGGACCATGCTCCGTTGCCGCGTCTTTCTTTGCGCCGCCGTCCGTCGCGCTATTGCGGACAGACCCCGCTGGAGAGGCAGCCGCGAATCTGGCTTTTCGCGACGTTGTGCTGTTCTTCGTACATCTCCGCATCCCATTGGCGTTGCGTCTTGCAGATGCGCGGTCCCTTGAATCGCGTGCCGATGGGCGCGCGTCCCTCCCGGCAAACCAGCGTCTCCGCCTCGACGGTCTGCGGCGAGGGATCCTTTGTGGGAGCAACCGGCATGACGACGACGGTCTTGTCGCCGTCTGTCTGCGCGAATGATGCGGTGACCGGCGAGGCCATGAGCGCCACACAGGCCAGAAGTCTGAAGTGCGTTTTCATAGGCGATGCCCTTTAAAGCCCCGCCCCTATCGAACGCCTCGCCTGCAAAGCGCGCAAAACACCAGTCTGTGAAGCCCCGCCGCCGGCGATCACAGTTTCGCGAACAGCCGTTATGCCGGCAGCTCGGTCACCGCGCGCCAGGCCTCGTCGATCGCGACATCGGTATAGGCGCCATAGCCGCTGTCCGAATTCGCAACGGTGATACGGCCAAAGCGTTTGCGCGCCGCGTGATTGGGTCCGGTGTTGGCATCGTAATCGTTGTGCCAGAGCGCGTTGAACTCCGGCGCATAGCCGTGCGGCCAGCGGTTGACCATGATGCCGGCAATGTCGTTGGCGGGATCGAAACCCGATGGGCCAAGCACCCTGCCCAGCTCGTCGCGCGCATTCTTCTCGAATGTCTCGAATGGCGTCTGCAGCAGCTCCATGCGGCCCATGCGCGCCTGGTCGTCCTCCGACATGCCGAGTGCGCCAGGCGTGCGCAGCATGCGAATGACCATCGGCTCGTCGGACGTGCGCGGCATCTTGTAGCCGCCCATGTTCACGGGCTGGCTGAGATTGAAGATCGAGAAATAGCCGCTCGGCACCATCACGCGCGACACACCGGCGGCATGGAACGCCTTCCAGTTTTTCAGCGCGACGTTGCAATAGACCAGCGGCGATTTGACAAGCGCGTGCAGCGCGGATTTCTGCGCGTCCGGCATGTCGGGCACGATGTAGGGGATGAGCATGTTCCATCCCGCCATCACGCAATCCTTCGCCGCGACCTTGTAGACCTTGCCGCCACCAGCGCTGCCGGAATAGGCGATCTCGACCCCCTTGCCCACATTGCGCGCACGCACGACGAGATTGTTCAGGCGGATCCGCACCGCATTGGCCGGCCAGTCGAGCGTGCCGTAATCGCATTTCGCGAGAATGAGATCGTAGATGTCTTTTCCGGGGATAGAGCCCGGCACGAGCTTGCGCACCAGCGCGCGCGCGATCGAGGCGTTGCCGTCCGGAAAATGGAAGAACTCCGAGCCGCCGGCCGTCGAATATCCGGCCGAGGTAAAGCCCATCATCTTTTGATATTTGCCGCCGGGTTTGAGCGGCAGGCCCGCGAAACCGGACATCCCGTATCCCCACGCATCGAGCGCTGATACGGCCTCGAACCCGAGGGCCCACTCGTCGTCGGTCCTGTGCTGGTAGAGCGGCACGATGCCGGGATCGGCTTTCACGACCTGAAGCAGATAATCCTTATACGGAAGGTGAACGAGCTTTTCCTTGATCTGGTCGCTGGTGAGGCCGGGGAAGTAATTTTCCTTCCCCGTCTCGATCTTGATGATGCTCTGCTTCACCGCGTCGCTGACCGGCGCTTCATTGGCGAATTTTATCCAGGCATCGGGCGGCGGCTCGCCGCGATCGCCATCGCCGGTATCGACCTTCACCATCTTGTCGGCGCCGAACGTTTCCTTGTCGAAGAACACGCCGGTCGAAAGCCCTTTGTAGATCGCGGGATCGGAGCACTCCTTGTGCAGCTTCTTGGCGTCGATGCCGAGCGCCTTCATCAGATCGGCCGACGGTTTGGCATAGGGATAGGGGCTGTCCATGTCCTGTGTGCCGCCATTGGCCAGCAGCACGCGGCCGTTCACGTTGAACTCGTTGCGCTTGGCGTGGCCGCCGAAATCGTCGTGGTTTTCGATGATGAGAACGCGCGCTTTGGGATGTTTCTGGCGATAGAAGAACGCCGCCGACAACCCACCGATCCCCGCCCCGACCACGACGAGATCGTAGGCCTCGTGCGTATCGATGAGCGTGGCTGCGTTGTTCCAGAAATCGCCGTCACGGATTTCATGCGCCGCCTCGAACGCGCCGGGATGACTGCCGCGCATGCCGGTGAGCGCGGGCGGGTAGTAGCCGGGCGCGTCCTGCGCGGCCCTTTCCGCCTCTGCGGCGGCGGCCAATTCGGGCGCCAGCGAGCCCATCGTGACGGTGATCGCGGCACCCTGCAGAAAGTCACGCCGCGCAATGTCGTGTCCGGAAGTTTTTTTCTTCGTCACGAAACAATCTCCGCCACAATTGTGATTGGCTGAATCGAAGGACGAAACTATACCGCCCGTTGGCCCACCCGTCCCAGCCTGAAAACAGCGTCCATGCCCCCTCCCTTTTCTGACCGTCTCGCATGCCGCGACGATGTCCCCGCGCTCCGGGAATTGATGGCGACAGCCATCCGCGAATTGCAACGCGGATTTTTATCCGAAGCGGAAATCGCAGCATCAGCCTCGGTCATGGGGCTGGACACGCAGCTGATCGATGACGGCACATATTTCATCATTGAGAGCAATGGCTGTATCGCTGGTTGTGGTGGATGGAGCAGGCGCGCGACCCTGTTTGGCGGCGATCATTCCGCGGGCCGCAACGCCGCCCTGCTCGATCCGGCCAGGGACGCGGCGCGGGTGCGCGCTATGTATACCAGTCCAGACTTCGCGCGCCGTGGCGTCGGACGGATGATCCTTGAGCTCTGCGAAGCAGCAGCGAAGGCCGAGCAGTTCACGCGGGTCGAACTTGCGGCGACATTGGCGGGCGAGCCACTCTATCGCGCCTGTGGCTATCGTCCGCTCGAACATTTCCGGTCCGGGACGCCGTCGGGCGTATCCGTGCCTCTGATCCGCATGGGAAAGGCGCTCTGAAAATTATTTTGAGGCACTTATCATACGACAGCGTGTGGGGTGATTCAGTATTTCCGCGGGAAAAATATTTTCGGACGCCTCTTGAAGCGCAACGCTCGAAACGCCATTTCCTCCACATCACCACGATTGCGTAAGAAGGTTTGCGGAAGAGATTCCGCATGCGCCGAAGCACGGCTGAATTGAATCGGTCGATTCACAAAATGAGGTTCAAATGGGCAGTTCGATCTTCATGCCGTCATAGGCCGGTTCGACACCAGGCGGCAGTTCGCGCTTCAGCGTGTCGTAATCGAGATCGACATGAAGATTAGTCAGGATCGCGCGACGTGGCTTCACATGTGCGATCCAGCCTAGCGCCTGCTCGAGATGTGCATGACTGGGATGCGGCGTGTAGCGCAGCGTATCGACGATCCAGCATTCGACGCCTTCGAGCGCGGCAAACGCCGCCTCATTGAGGCCGTTCACATCGCTGGAATAGGCGAGCTGTCCAAAACGAAAGCCGAGGGAACGGATATGACCGTGGGTTTGCCCGAAGGCGAGAA
>CAZCJI010000185.1:2228-6569 GCA_964498625.1 uncultured Rhizobium sp. | reverse complement strand
TGCTGCTCGCAAATACGGCGCAAGACGCCGGTGGTCGCATTGGTTGAACGGGGCTGCGACACAAAACGCTCAGTTGCTGACCAACCAAAGCGCCCCGCTTTGCGAGGCCGTGCGTCATGGTGTCGGAATCGCGCTATTGCCGACTTATCTGGTGGCTACGTCCGATGATTTCGTGCCGCTGGACCTTGGACTGCACTTGCCGACGCCGGTTCATATGAGCTTCCAGCGCGAAGTCGCCAAGAAATGGTCTGTGCGCGCCGTCATCGACTTCTTGCGGGATACGGTATTTCAGCGAAAGACAATGCCGTGGTTCAGCGATCAGTACATATTTCCTGACGCGTCTTGGAAATCTGCCGGAAGCCGCCCCTGATTCTCGGTACTTGAGTCAATCCGCGGGCCGTGTCGCCGATCTGAATCTTTGCGCTTGAGTGTATCGTTGCTCTTCGTCATAACGGACTTCCATGGCGCGGTTGATATTCATCACCGGCGGCGTGGTCTCTTCCCTCGGAAAAGGTCTAGCGTCCGCCGCACTCGGGGCTTTGCTTCAGGCTCGCGGGTACAAAGTCCGTTTGCGGAAACTCGATCCCTATCTCAACGTCGATCCCGGTACGATGTCGCCGTTTCAGCACGGCGAGGTGTATGTCACCGACGACGGCGCGGAGACAGACCTCGATCTCGGACACTATGAGCGCTTCACCGGCGTGGCGGCGGCGCAATCCGACAACGTTACGTCGGGACGCATCTATAGCCGTGTGATTGAACGTGAGCGTAAGGGGGGCTATCTCGGCCGCACGGTGCAGGTGATCCCGCACGTCACGGACATGATCAAGGAATTCGTCATGACCGGTGCGGAGGATCTCGATTTCCTCCTGGTCGAAATCGGCGGCACGGTCGGCGATATCGAGGGTTTGCCGTTCTTCGAGGCCATCCGCCAGTTGCACAATGACCTGCCGCGCGGGCAGACAGCGTTCATGCATCTCACGCTGGTGCCGTATATCGAAGCCGCCGGCGAACTGAAAACCAAGCCGACGCAGCATTCGGTGAAAGAATTGCGTGCGATCGGCATTCAGCCGGACATCCTGCTTTGCCGCGCATCCCATCCGATTCCGGAAGAGGAACGCCGCAAGATCGGCCAGTTCTGTAACGTGCCCGCCGAACGTGTGATCCCGGCGCTCGACCTCGACACGATCTATCGCGTTCCGATGGCCTATCACGATGCCGGTCTCGACACCCAGATTCTCAAAGTCTTCGGAATAGAGGATGCGCCGGCGCCAGACCTGTCGCGCTGGAAAGCCGTGCTTGAGCGCGTGAAGAATCCAGAAGGCGAAGTGCGCATCGCCGTCGTCGGCAAATATATGCAGGTCAAGGATTCCTACAAATCACTCAGCGAGGCGCTCACACATGGCGGCATCGCAAACAATGTGCGCGTTCGCATGGAATGGATCGACAGCGAGATTTTCGAGCGCGACGACGCAGCTTCGTTCCTGGAGGATGTCGATGGCATCCTCGTGCCTGGCGGCTTCGGTGAGCGCGGCACCGAAGGCAAGATCGCGGCGGTGAAGTTCGCACGCGAGCACAGGGTTCCCTTCTTCGGGATTTGTTATGGGCTGCATATGGCTGTCATTGAAGCCGCCCGCGACCTCGCCGGGCTTAAAGGCGCCGGCTCCACGGAAATCTCGAAACCGGAACATCCGGTCATTGGGTTGATGACGGAGTGGACGAAAGGAAATCAAAAGGAGACGCGGGCAGCGGATGGTGACATGGGCGGCACAATGCGGCTGGGCGCCTACACCGCGATGCTCAAACGCGGCAGTCGTGTCGCAGAGGTGTACGGCGCGACCGAAATCTCGGAACGCCACCGCCATCGCTACGAAGTGAATACGGAATACACAAAAGAACTCGCGAAACACGGGATGGAGGTCTCGGGGTGGTCGCCGGATGGAAAGCTTCCCGAGATCATGGAAATCCCCGAACATCCCTGGTTCATCGGCGTCCAGTTTCACCCTGAACTGAAATCCCGACCGCTCGAGCCTCATCCGCTGTTTACGTCGTTTATCGCGGCCGCCGTGCACCAAAGCCGGCTCGTGTAATTCGTCAAATCAGGTTTTGCTCAATGGCCAGGAAGGCCGCTTGAACCTTGTTGACGGCATTGAGCTTTTTTATCGCGTTGTTGAGATGAAATTCTATCGTCCGAGGGCTTTTGCCGAGAATCGCAGCTGTTTCTTTCGCGGTTTTTCCGAAACTGACCCAGCGCAGACATTCCACTTCGTGATCGCTCAGTGACGGCTGATGTTTCTCCGCACTCCGGCCCATCACGGAATTTTCGGTCTGTAGGGCTTCTCCAGAGGTCAATTCTTCGTTGCGCGGTGAGGGATGTGAAAGCAAAAGTGGCGTTATATTTGTGATGCAGCCGACGGCGCGCAATTCTCCGCCAGCACCAGCCACCAAAGACGCGACAGATCGAATCCAACGTGGTTCGCCGTCTTGATGAACGATCCTGAACTCGATGTAATATCGTTCGTCTTGGGCGATAAGCTGGCGCAATTCTTCCAAATCGATTTTCGTTGCGCGCTCGACGTCGTCCGGGTGGATGTATCGCCTGAACTGTTCGACAGACAAGACGCGTTGGGTGTCGTAATCGAGCCCCAAAATTTCATGCCATCGACGATTGCATTTGAGCGCGCCGCTGAGCACGTCAAAATCCCAAATCCCGCCACCAAGCGCCTTTATGACGTACATCATGCGCTCGTATTCTTCGCGAAGATTGTCGCCGCCGTCCTCTTTCGTGCGACGGGTTTCAGAACGATTCATATACCGCCTTCGAGGGTTTGATCGCGGAACAGGATCGCTTTACTGACAGACCCGGCATCCTTCGCGAAGTCGTGAGTCATCGCACTAGTAAAGTTACGAGTTGCTCTAAAAAAAGTATCGGAATTTTATAGGCGCCAACAAGTGATGCTGCCGCCGAAACCTTACGATTCAATTCCAGAGTTACGCCATGTCTCGATGCGTCGAAACCTTCGTGGGCAGGGCTTGTTGGGAGCCATGGTTTTCATGACCAGAGGCGTGGCCGTCTTGAATTGGAGCTTCTGAGGCTGGGAGTGTTTGTGCGATGCTGAAATCGTTGCTGAGCAAGGCGAACTACATCGATCTGAGCCGCGTGTCTTATCTGATTGCCGACAGAAATTGGGTTACGCGCAATATACTGATGCGAGTCCTTCGGAATTTCAGCGCGACGGACGTGCGAGAAACATCGACCACGAGAATCGCGCTGGACATGATCGTGGCACGTCCGCCTGAAATCATCTTTCTCGGCTTGGTCCCTGGAAGGACCGACGAAATTGACTTCTTGAAAACGCTCCGCCAATCCGGCAACGCGTCATTTGTCTACATACCCACGATCGTGCTGTTCGAAGCCGCCTGTGCCAAGCAAGCAGCCACGGCCGTCGGACTTGGAGCAGACAGCTCTATAATAGTTCCGTTCTCGGCGGCGACAATTGAAGCCCATCTTCTCAGGGTGCTGGGAGACCACAGATTCGTTGGGCGTCGGTCCGAATGATATTGCTACGACCTTTTCCGCAATCTGTTTGATGCCTATTTGCACCGCTTCAAGCAGCCATTAGGGTGCATGTGTGTTTCAACCATGAGGAGATGTAGGTGGGTATCATAGCGTGGCTGGTTCTAGGCCTCATTTCAGGGTTCATCGCAAGCAAGGTAATCAACAAGAGCGGCGAAGGGCTGCTCTTGGATATCGCATTGGGTATCATCGGTGCGGTGGTTGGAGGCTGGTTGTTCAACTGGCTGGGATACGCCGGTGTAACTGGCCTTAACATTTACAGCATGTTCGTCGCGGTGATTGGCGCGATTATCGTGCTCGTCATTTATCACATGGTGGTGCGCCGTACCTCGTAGTCGCGTTGCTGGGTCAGGTTCTCGCTCTGGCCGACCTCATCGCCGGGGAAGGCCCGCTGAAACATAGTTGGCGGTTCGCGGCGAACCGCCAAGGTTTAAGTTCACCGAAACATCCCGGAAGCGAGCGGTGGGGAACCCTTTTTGCCGATTTTGGGCTTGTATTAGCTCTCCCGATTGAGGGAACTTTTTCCCGTTTGGTCCGTTTTATGCCGTCACACGGGGCGGTAAACGGACTTTTTGATGTCATCCGAGGGCCGGATCCCGCAAGAAAAGACCTGCGAAAGCAATGATTTGCTGGACAGCGGGCTCGCGGAGCCCGGCGAAGGGGCTAGAACACAGTCGTCCCAGCTCGGTGACAGCGAACGCAATTTTCGCTTGCTGGTGCAGAGTGTCACCGACTACGCCATTTACATGCTCGACCCCAATGGG
>CAZCJI010000185.1:0-2218 GCA_964498625.1 uncultured Rhizobium sp. | reverse complement strand
GACGGTTGTGAGCTGGAATGCCGGTGCTGAGCGCATCAAAGGCTATTCCGCGAGCGAAATTGTCGGCAGGAAATTCTCCGAATTTTTCACGCTCCCCGACCGCGAAGCAGCGTTGCCTGACATGGCGCTCAAGATCGCCGGCGAAACCGGCCGCTACGAAAGCGAGGGCTGGCGCGTCCGCAAGGACGGCAGTCGTTTTTGGGCTTTGGCGGTAATCGACGCGGTCCGGGACGAAGGAGGTTCTCTCCTTGGATTTGCAAAGATCACGCGCGACATGACGGAGCGGCGCGACGCGCAAATCCAGCTGCAGCGCGCGCAGGAACAACTCGCCCAATCGCAGAAGATGGAAGCCATCGGCCATCTAACGGGTGGCATTGCGCACGATTTCAACAATCTTCTGATGATCGTGAGTGGTCAGGCGCAATTGATGCGTCTGCGCGCAAAGGATCCAAAAGATTTGCGCGCGCTCGAGACCATCGAGCAGGCCGCGGCGAGCGGCGCCAATCTGACCCGACAATTGCTCACCTTCGCGCGCCGGCAAAGGCTGAACCGTTTGACCATCGACCTGAAAGACCAGCTAGGCAGCATCCGCGATCTTCTCGTGAGTTCGGTGGGCGGCGCGGTCCATCTGCAGATCGAGATCGAGCCCGATGTGTGGAACGTGGAAACGGACACCAGCGAACTGGAACTCGCGCTCGTCAATATTGCGGTCAATGCGCGCGACGCGATGCCGAACGGCGGCACGATCAAATTCCATGCGCGAAACGTGACGTCGGGCGGAGACGACTCCACCATCCCGAAAGGCGATTTCGTCGCGCTGTCGGTGAGCGATACCGGTTCCGGTATTCCTGCCGATGTTCTGACAAAGGTGTTCGAGCCGTTCTTCACAACCAAGGAGGTCGGAAAGGGCACCGGTTTGGGATTGTCGCAAGTCTATGGCTTTGCGCGGCAGTCCGGCGGAGATGTCCAGATCGTAAGCGAAGAGGGAAGGGGAGCGACCGTCACGCTCTATCTGCCGCGTGCGTTCGGAAGCGCGATCGGGATTGCTTCCGAAAAGCCAGTAAAAGAACCCACGCAAGGCGGCGCCACGATCCTTGTGGTCGAGGACAATGTCGCCGTCGGCGAAGTGAGCGCGATGCTCCTGGAGCAGCTTGGCCACGTCGTGAAGCAGGTGGACCGTCCGGCGGCGGCACTAGAGGCGCTGGCGTGCGACGATGATATCGACCTGGTGTTCAGCGACATCGTGATGCCGGGCGATATAGACGGATTGACGCTGGCACGCGCTATTCGCGACCGCTACCCGTCGCTGCCGGTGATTCTGGCCACGGGCTACAGCAGCGCCGCGGAGCGGGCCGGCATGGAGTTTCCGATCATCCGCAAGCCCTATGACTACAATACGCTGGGCTTGGCCGTGAAAATGGCGCTCGCATCGGGGGCAAAAGCGCGAGCAATCGCCTAGAGGGCCGCTTTCCCCATGATTAGGCGGGGTTTTATCCGAAAACCAATTATTGCCTCCCGGGCCGGGTTTTGGCATACGTCGCGCGCCCTTGAAGCGTCCATTCGGTCGGCCATGGGGATCGGCGGCTTTGATCGCCGACAGGGCAAATCGCATAGGGAATCGATCCAATGAGCTTCGAGCTTGAACTCGTTTTAGGCGCGGCAGTGCTCGCGCTCCTTTATGGCGCGTGGACCATCCGCTCCGTCCTCTCCATGAGCGCCGGCAACGCGCGCATGCAGGAAATCGCGGCTGCGATCCAGGAAGGCGCCGCCGCCTATCTCAATCGCCAGTATACGACCATCGCCATTGCCGGCGTCGTGATCTTCGCGCTGGCTTGGTACTTCCTCGGCTGGCAGGAGGCTGTCGGCTATCTGATCGGTGCGACGCTGTCCGGCGCCGCAGGGTACATCGGCATGAACGTGTCGGTGCGTGCGAATGTCCGCACGGCGGAAGCAGCACGACAGGGTTTGGCACAAGGCCTGTCGGTTGCGTTCCGCTCCGGTGCGGTGACGGGCATGCTCGTCGTCGGTCTCGGTCTGATCGGCGTTGCCGGCTACTACGGCGTGCTCATCGGGCCGATGCACCTCGACGCTAACGATCCGGCACAGAGCCGCGTGATCGTCGATTCGCTTGTCGCACTTGGCTTTGGCGCTTCGCTCATCTCCATCTTCGCCCGTCTCGGCGGCGGCATCTTCACCAAGGGTGCGGACGTCGGCGGCG
>CAZCJI010000184.1:0-6654 GCA_964498625.1 uncultured Rhizobium sp. | reverse complement strand
CTGCCTCTGGGATTGCGGTTCCTCGATGCTTTTCCGGCAAACGGTACGTCCGCGCTGGTGGCGGCGCTCTGGGGTTTTGCCGCCGTATCGGGCGTCTTCACCATCGGCGCGTCGATCATGATCGTTTCGATGCTGGCCGACGTGGTTGAGGAGAGTGAAGTTGCGACCGGCCGCCGCTCCGAAGGCTTGTTCTTCGCGGGCAGCGCATTCATGCAGAAAGTCGTCACCGGCTTCGGCCTGCTCGCGTCCGGCATGGTGCTGTGGGCGGCAGGTTTCCCGGCCGATGCCGTGCCGGGCAGGGTCGATCCGGCGATCATCAACCGCTTCCTGCTGATCTACGTGCCGATCGACGTTCTGCTGTTCCTGGTCGGTTTCGTGGTGATCTGGTTCTTCCCGATCACGCGCGAAAGCCACCGCGAAACGCTTCGGACCCTTGCCGCGGAAGTCGGACAAGCCGCACCGCAGGAGCCGGCTTAGCGGAGCGGCCCTCATGCTTCGACAAGCTCAGCATGAGGGATACCGTTCCCTTCACCCTGAGCTTGTCGAAGGGTTAAGGCTGCGCGCTATGCCGCGAAAATCTTTTTCAGTTCGGTCTTCATGATCTTGCCATTGGCATTGCGCGGCAGCGTCTCCGGCCAGAAGACGACCTTCACCGGCACCTTGAACGCGGCGAGCTTGCCGGCGACGAAGGCGCGAAGCTCGTCCTCCGTCGTGTGCTGGCCCGGTTTCAGATGCACCACCGCGCCGGGCTCTTCGCCAAGCGTCTTGTGCGGCACTGCGACCAGCGCCGCGTCCATCACCGCGGGGTGTTCGTAGAGGACGTTTTCGACCTCGATGCAGTAGATGTTCTCGCCGCCGCGGATTAGCATGTCCTTGGCGCGGTCGATGATGAAGCAGAAGCCTTCCTCATCGACGCGCGCGAGATCGCCGGTTTTCACCCAGCCGTCGGTGAAGGTCGCGGCCGTCGCTTCGGGCTTGTTCCAATAGCCTTTGACGATGTTCGGCCCTCGCGCCCACAGCTCGCCCACTTCGTTGGGCCCGAGTTGCCGTGTGCCATCGACGGTCATCACCTTGACGTCGCAGGTCGCGACCGCGGGCCCACATGAATCCGGGCGATGCTCGTAATCTTCCGCCGAATGCACGGTGCAGGTGGCCGACGTCTCGGTCATGCCCCAGCCGTTGCCGGGCAGCGATTTCGGGAACGTCTCGACAATTTTGCGCACCAGCTCCGGCGCGGACGGCGCGCCGCCATACGACACGGACTCGAGCGACGACAGATCGTATTTGTGGCGGTTGGGATGCTCGATCAGCTGCCACGCGATCGTCGGCACGCCGCCGGCGGCATTGATCTTCTCGCGCTCGATCAGCTGCATCGCGATCTCGGGATCCCATTTGCGCATCAGCACGATCTTGGCCGCGCCGAACAGCGACGGGCTCATGATCGCGAAGCATCCGGTCGCATGAAAGAACGGCACCGACAGCAGCATCGAACGCTGCGGCTGGTTCGGATCGGGCGCGGGCGGTTGCTCGCCGCGGCGCAGGAAATTGCGCGCGGTTGCGGACGCCGACGCGAAGATGTTCGACAGCATGTTGCGATGGGTGCCGAGCGCGCCTTTCGGCTTTCCGGTCGTACCGGACGTATAGAGGATCGTCGCGTCGTCGTCGGGGCCGAGCGCCACAGCCGGCATCTCGCCGGTGGGCAGCTTGCCCCAGTCATTGACCTTGCCGATCACGTCTTCCAGCCGGCGCACGATTGTGTGCGGAAGCTCGTCGGCATAGCGGCTGACGTAGACGCGCTTGAGATCGGGGCAGTTGACGAGATGCTCGCTGATGCGCTCCAGCCGCTCGGCATCGACGAACGCAACCTTCGATCCGGAATCGACAAGGCCGTATTCCAGTTCCGGCCCCGTCCACCACGCGTTCAGCGGCGTGATGATCGCGCCGATGATCGTGGCGCCGAAGAAGATCGGCACCCACTCGGGAATGTTGCGCATGATGAGCGCAACGCGGTCGCCCTTCTTCACACCCATCTTCGTGAGTTCGCCGGCGATGGCGAGCGCCGCGCGCGTGAACGTCTCGAACGTCGCGCGCTCGTCTTCATAGACGAGGAATGTCTTGTCGCCATGCGCGCGGCCGAAGGCGAGCAGCTCGCGCAAGGATGGCGGTGCGTTCTTCCACACGCGCGTCTTCACGCCGCGGATTGGGACCTCGTCCATCTCGAAGGGCGAGCCGGGCGCGGTAAGCACGGCGTGCGCCTGCGCAATCGACATCGCGGGCCAGGGTTTTGCGGGCTGATTCATGGTGCTCTCTCAAGGCAATAGCGGAACTGAGAGAATGTCACCGGAGCGCGCCGGATGCAAAGTGCAGTGCTTACGCGTTCCCAACCGCCGGATTGTTCGCGCCGACGAATGCCAGCCAGTTGTTCGGCTCGAAGTCGATCGCGGTCAGCCCGTCCCAGGTCGTACAGAGCTGGAAGTCGCAGGCCTGAAGAAAACTCATGCGCGGGAAGTCTTTTGAGAGCTCGATGCTGCGCGTCGCCAGCACGTGCCCAGCCTTGCTCTGCTCCGGCGTCAGGAACTGCGCCCAGTCCTGAAAATGGACGACCATTGCGGCGAACAGATCCGGCTCGAACGGAAAGACCAGCTTGCCGCCCGGTTGCTGCGCGATGGCGCGCGCGACGCGCAGATCGGCCGGCGTGCGCTCGTTGACGAACGCGGTCTCCCCCGCCGCGAAATCTGCGAGCCGCATCTCAAGCCGCGCCCGTACGTCGCGGTCGGGCAGCAGATATTTCTTGATCCAGAATTTGTCGCCGCGCGAGGAACGCGCGAGCGCGAAATCCACCGTGGTCACGATCTTCGTCTCGCCGGTTTCGCCTGCAGGGATCAGTTTCTTTTTTTCCGGCCACGAACCCGGCGTGCGCCGGAAGGTCTCGATCTCTTCCAGCCCGTCAAGCGCATACGGGGTCTTGGTCAGCTTCCACAGGGTGCGGAAGCCCTTGCCCTGTGTGGGATAGCGCAGCAGCTTGAATCGCCACGCGGCGTTCGCAAAGAGGAAATCCCACAGCTGCGCGTCGCTTTTCCAATGCGTATCGTAGGTCTGACGCCAGCCCCAGTTTCCGGTCTCCGTGAAAGACCCCATGTCGAGGATCACAAAGGCGTAGCGATCAAGCAGCGTATCGACGATGTCTTTCGCCCGCTCTTTCGAGAACGCGACGATGTGATGGAGCAGATTGAGGATCAGCGCGCCACCCGCATCGGGAAGCTGCGTCAGATCGAAATGCCGGAGGTTCGCTTTCCGGAAAACGATCTCCGGCCGGCGATGAACGAGAATATCCTCCAGATCGAAGCCGAATGATTTCGCAATCGCACCGCGCTCCAGAAGTGCGTTGGAGATCGACCCGTCGTTGCAGCCGATATCGAGAACCACCGAACCCGGCGGGATCGAATCGGCGATGGCATCCACGCGCGCCTTCAACGCCTCGCCGGCTGGCGGCATCGCGTAATAGTCGCGTTGGGCCTTCGCACTCACGGAGAAAAGTCAGTCCTATGAAGTATTTACGACATTTCGCCTATCCTTCATCGCTTTGGTGAGCGGCGCAAGCGTGTCGCGGCTGTTGACGCACCGCGCCCCGCGCGCTTAGGTCCGCGCACGTGCGAGGTTTAGGGAACGCGGTCGATGCCGCGGCTGCCCCCGCAACTGTGACCGGCGAGCGGTCGTCCACATGCCACTTGAGCCATCAGGCTCTGGGAAGGCGGGCGACAGTGATGACCCGGGAGCCAGGAAACCTGCCTTGCGCCGTCGTTGTGCTTGCCGGTCGGGGTGTGCCGGAGGTGCCGCGGGAATCCGCGTGACGACATGTCGAGGTCGTTGCGCGGGGGCATTCCGTTGAATCATTTTCGTATTGCCATTGTGCGGCGGCTTCTGGAACCCAACCAGGAGAACGTCATGCATCATAAAACATCGTCATGGCCGGGCAGCGCAGCGAAGCGGAGCGCGACCCGGCCAACCATCGCAGCCACGCTCTTGCTGTCGGCAGCTTGTCTCACCACCCCCGCCCTCGCCGACGACGCGACGCCGGAAACCGTCGTCGTCACCGCAACGCGGACGCCGCAACCGATCGACAAGACAGGCCAGTCGGTCACGGTTATTACCGCCGCCGATCTGAAGACCCAGCAGACCGATGTGCTGACCGACATCCTGGCGGAAACGCCGGGCCTGATGGTCAACCGCAACGGCGGCACCGGGCAGCCGACGAGCATCTCACTGCGCGGCGCCGAGACCGGGCAGACGGTTGTGCTGATCGATGGCGTGCGCCTCAACGATCCGAGCGCCACCGACGAAGGCGCGATCTTGAGCGACGTGCTCGTCAACAATATCGACCGCGTCGAAATTCTGCGCGGGCCACAATCCACGCTCTATGGCAGCGACGCGATCGGCGGCGTGGTGAATATCCTTTCCAAGCGCGGCGGCGATGCGCCGTTTGGCGGCACGGCGAGCGCGGAAGGCGGTTCGTTCGACACCTTTCACCTCAACGCTGCGGCCAACGGCACGACGGACAATGTCGAGTATGGCGCGGCGCTGAACTGGTTCGACACCGGCGGCATTTCGGCGGCGGATTCGCGCAACGGCAACACCGAAGCCGACGGCTATGAGAATTTCGGCGCGACCTTCAACACGCGAGCACATTTCGGTCAGGACTGGAGTCTCGATCTGCGAGGCTATTACACACATGGCCATGACGATTTCGACGACAATTATCCACCGCCCAACTATCAGATCTCGGATTCCGCGGCGAACAACACCAACGAACTGTTCGCGGGCTATGCGGGTGTGAACGCGAATTTCGGGATGCTGCAGAACCGCGTCGCCTTCATCGCCACGCGCGGCACACGCGATTATTTCGACTCCGCCTCCGATACGATCCATCTGAACTACGACTATGAGGGGAGCGCCTCGCGTTTCGAGTATCAGGGCATCGTGGATTTCAACGCCGACAACCAGCTGACCTTCGGCGCGGAAACCGAGGAACGCTCGTTCCGGAACGACAATTTCGGAATCAACGCCCTGTATTCGCCACCCGTTCAGCTCGGCCACGATCGTGTTTCAAGCGGCTATGGGCAATATCAGACCACGCTTTTCGATCAGCTTACGCTGACCGGCGGCGTGCGTTACGACGATGACGCGGAATTCGGCGGCCACACATCGCTGAAATTCGCGGGTGCGTGGAATATTCCCGGCTGGGACACGACCCTACGCGCGAACTATGGCGACGGGTTCAAGGCGCCGTCGCTATACGAGCTGTACTCGCAATACAAAAACCCGTTCCACAATCTCAAACCCGAGACGGCGGAAGGTTGGGAGGTCGGCGCGGATCACACATTCCTCGATGGCGGTTTGCGCACCTCGCTCACCTATTTCGAACGCCACACGCACAACCAGATCGACTTCATCAGCACGTTCACGCCGCCCTACGGCTATTACGAGAACCTCGACCGCACACGCGCTTCAGGTATAGAAGCGGAAATCGCGGCCAAGCTCGGCGACACGCTCACGCTCTCGGCGGACTACACCAATCTGACGGCCAAGAACGTGCTCACCGGCACCGAACTCGCCCGCCGTCCGCACAATTCCGCCAGCGGCACGCTCACCTGGCTGCCGCTGCCAAAGTTGACCCTGGGGACGAGTGTAATCTTCGTCGGCGACCGCTTCGACGATGGCGGCAATTTCGTCCCGCTTGCCAGCAACACCACGGTCAATGTCTTCGGCTCCTACGCCATCATGGACCGGTTGGAACTGTTCGGACGAGTCGAAAACCTGTTCGATGAGAGAAGCGAAGACGTGTACGGCTATGGCCGGATGGGGTTGGCGGCCTATGGAGGCCTCCGCGCGGCGTTCTGACCTTCATCCTTCGACAAGCTCAGGATGAAGGTTTCCCCTCATGCTGAGCCCGTCGAAGCATCAGGGGAAACCGCCTTCTAGAAGCACACCAAGCATGGCACAGTCCGGGCAACGCTATCCCGGATTGTGCCATGTCGTTCAAAAGCATCCTGATCGCCAATCGCGGCGAGATCGCGATCCGCATCGCGCGCGCCGCGGCCGACCTCGGCATCCGCTCCGTCGCCGTTTATTCCGACGATGACGCCACCTCGCTGCATGCGAAGCTGGCCGACGAAGCGCGGCCGCTCGGCGCGAGTGGCGTGGCCGCCTATCTCGACATCGCGCGCGTCATCACAGCCGCAAAGGCCGCGAATTGCGACGCGATTCATCCGGGCTATGGCTTCCTGAGCGAGAACGCGATGTTCGCGCGCGCTTGCACTGAGGTCGGTGTCGTCTTCATCGGACCGAGCCCCGAGGTGCTGTCCGTGTTCGGGGACAAAGCCAAAGCCCGCGCGCTCGCGGAACGCTTTGGCGTGCCGATCCTGGAAGGCACGTCCGGTGCCACCACGATCGAGCAGGCGCGCGCCTTCATGGCAAAGCGCAAAGGCCCGATCATCGTGAAGGCGCTGGCCGGTGGTGGCGGCCGCGGCATGCGCGTGGTGAACGCGGAAAGTGAACTCGAAGAAGCCTATCGCCGCTGCCAATCCGAAGCGAAAGCGAGTTTCGGCAATGATGCCGTCTATGTCGAAGCCTTCATGCCGCGTGCGCGCCACATCG
>CAZCJI010000183.1:0-6664 GCA_964498625.1 uncultured Rhizobium sp. | reverse complement strand
ACTGCATCATGTCGTTGAGCATGTGACAGAACGCGATCGCGAAGATGATCGGATAGACGGTCTGCTGGACGATTGCGGCGGAGGAGGGCGGCAGCGGCTGAGGGGCTGCGTCCTGAACTTCGGACTGACTCATGGGAGCGATTTGCGCCGATTCCGCAGCATCGACAATGCGCAGATTGTCATAGGCCATGCCGAGTTCTACGTCGCGCACCTGACCGGCTAAAAGCGGGGTAGATTCGACGATGAATCTTGGGCTTACCGGTAGAGTAATTTTCCGTAAATAACCTAAGGTTTACTGCGCTAAGCTAAGTTTATCGGGCACAGAGGCAGTTAAACCCAATGATACTGAAGCGGATCGACGTAAGAAATTTTCGGTCAATTCAGGAAGTCTCGATAAATCTCGGGCCAGAGCTAGCAATTGTCGGTGGTAATGGCACCGGAAAATCATCGTTGCTGAGGGCAGTCGAGAGGTTTTTTGGTCAATCAACCTCAGTTGAACTCGACGACTTTTTCGCGCGCAAAACAGACCTACCGATAGAAATCGCGCTTACTTTTACCGAATTTACCGACACTGAACGCGAGAGCTTCGCGTCAAGAATACACAACAATGAAATGACCGTTGTCCGCGTGTTCGAAGCGACTGCTGGAAAGAACAACGGACGCTACTATGGAGCGACAGTCCAGCACCCTGCATTTTCGGATATTCGCTCAGCGGCCAGTGCCGGACCAATGCGCGCTGCATACAATCAACTTCGTGATCAGGGAGGCATTTATGCTGATCTGCCCGCCGTCACACGCGGAGATCAGATTCCATCTGCGTTAGCCGGATGGGAGGCTGCGCATAAGCGATCGCGCAGCAATATTAGCTGCAGCTGAAATTGAACAAGTGAATTTGGGGGCTTTGGGAATTGCCGTTGTTGTGGCTGACGGTAAAACCAAGCTCGACCGACCGGCGGCGATTTTCACCGCACTCGATATCCCGACTTATCTCGTCTGGGACTGCGATAAGAAAGGGGACGAGATTAAAGACACTGAGTTGAACAACGCGCTTCAACGCCTTTGTGAAATTCCCGAGGAAAAACTCGTCGCTGCGACGGATATTGTTTCCGATCGGTTTGCATGTTTTGAGACCAATTTAAGTTCCACAGTCAAAGCAGAGATCGGCGCCGACGCTTATCGTGAGCATTTGGATGCAATCAAGGGTGAATACGAGATAACAAAAGATGATGACGTAGAAAAGTCGCCGTTCGTAATGACGAAGTTGTTGGAGCGACTCGCACAAAAGGGGCTCCGCAGCAAAACGCTCTGCGCGATAGTCACCGCAATAGCGACAATGCGAAATTTGGCTGTGCAAGTTGAAAAAGTAGAATTGGAAGCTGAAACGGTTGAGGAGGAGCCGCATGTTGGAAACTGAAATCTGCGAAGCCATTTCGAGTAAGAACCTAATCCAGTTTACTTATTCCGGTAGCGCTAGAGTCGTGGAACCTCATTTGTTTGGTATCGGAAAAAATGGCGTCGCAACGCTGAGTGCTTGGCAGAGAGGTGGTGCCAGCGGCGAGGGTTGGAGAGGATTTCATATAAACAAGATATCCGCATTCGAACTTTTGGATGAGCATTTTGAAGAAGTACGGCCCGGGTATAACCCTTTGGATACGACGATGACGCGGATCATCTGCAGAATTTAGCTGGTCCGTACTCACGTCGATGCACATTGAAACAAAACGTGAACATTCTAAATATTGAAGGCGGGTGACGACGCTCCCATCTCCCTTCCGAAGTCCGGCTCGGGAGGAGCGATGTGAGGCTTGTCATCGGTGTGGAAGGTGCGGTTTCGCGAACCCTTTCGCACATCCCAATTGAATGCTCCGCCACGAAATCGCGTGGTTCAATTGGGCAGCGTGGCGGAAAATTGTTGAGAAATGAATTTCAAATCTCAACCTATTGGGGTTCCGGCTTCCATGCCCCCTAAAAATAAAAACAACCGAGGGGGTACCCCCCCGGAAAAATTGAGGTTCAAATGGGCAAACGAACGGGGCGCCCGCGCGGCGCGCCGAAAGGCAATCAGAACAGGCTGACGCATGGCGGCTTTTCCGCGGCCGCGAGAGAGGCGCATCGCGCGCGTGCGATCGAGCGCGAGAAGCTGATGCTGCTCTCCGCCTGGACCGATGTGCTGTGCGGATGCAGAAGCTCGAAGATCGCGGCATAGCGCCGACCAATCCGCTCAAGCCGTGAGGGAGACTGTGCGACAGATCTGATGGAAGGCGCGTCGTTTGCATGGGCCGCCCGCCTGCTATTTATTCGGGAACGGTTCGCCGCGTTTCGCCGGCGCGCATATTCCATCGGGTTAGGGAGCGCATCATGGTTCGTTTCAACATCATCTCGGTTCTGGCCGGTACGTGCTTCGCAGGCGCACTCGCCGCCACACCGGCCTTCGCGGACGGTCATACGTTGAGCAACGCCCGCCTGAGCATCACTTTCGGCAGCAGCGCCAATGGCTACACGACGGACGATGCGGACCGCGTCGATGCCATCTCCTGGATCAACAGCGCCGGCACCGCGGTGACCAACTGGGTGACCTCCGGCGGCCCGCTGCATTGCAGTGGCGACCCGCAGGAATTCTTCGGCGAGGCCTATGGCGACAATGGTGACAGCGGCGTGCCGCTTCCGCATGCCGTCACCCCCGGTGTGGTCAGCACCTGGAAAGGAAAGAAAGCGACGAGCGGCAAGACGGCGATCAAATCGCTTCAGACCTGCGACGATACGCTCGATGCGAAAACGACCAGCAGCTACAAGCTTTCGAAGAATGCCGCCAGCGCCATGCTGATCACCCGCGCGTTCAATTTCTCCAAAAAGACCTCGACGGGAAATATGCGCGCCTATGTGCCGCGGCTGCCGCTCGGCACCTATGCCATCGTGTATGCGCCCAACGCGGCGGGTGTGGTTCAGACCTACAACGTCATCAACTGTCCGCTCAATTGCACGGTCACGGACTGGAACGGCACGTGGATGGCGGATGACGATGGCACCGGGAACGGCATGGTGATGTTCCGCAATCCCGCCACGAACCCTCCGGCGCAGCTGACCATCGACTACGATGGTTATTCGAACTCGAACAATTCGGCGATCACCCTCACCATGCCCGCAGACGGCTGGGAGGGCACGGTCTCGGAGACGGAAGTGATGTGCTTCTACGACGCGACGAGTTGGCCTGCGGATCAGCGCAACGCCGGCAAGCTACCGAAGGGCTGCGGGAAGGCGCCGAAGTAGAACGCTCCACAGCCGGCAAGAACCCGGGCGTCAATCGTCGGCATATTTGGCTTCGTCTTTGGTGATGGGGAGAAATTCGCCGCGCGGGAATTCCCGGCCGCGCTTCACGGTCAGCGTCACCGATTTCACTGCGGCGATATCGGCGAGCGGGTCTTTGGCGAGGAACGCGATGTTGGCGAGTTTGCCCGCTTCGAGCGTTCCCATGTCGTGCTGCTGGCCGATCGTGCGCGCGGCCATCGCTGTGGCGGCGCGAAGTGAGTCCATAGGCGTCATGCCTGCTTTCACGAGCAGCGCCATCTCATCGGCGAGCGCAGGCAGGGCGTCTTTCCAGTCGCTGTCGGCGTCGGTGCCCGCGCTGATCGGAACGCCCGCGCGATACGCTTCGCCCAGGATCTTCGAGGCCAGCGCCAGCGTACAATAAGGCGGCGGGTTCGCGTTCTTCATGTGATCGAGCACCTGATACACATAGAGCGTCGCGTCCATGATCGCGCCGCGCCGTTTCATGTCCGCGAACAGCGCATCGAGCGCGTGGGCATCGGCAAGCTTTTTGGCATCGACCGGCGCGCGGTTGTGATAGACGCTGGGCATCGCGGCCGATGCCTGATAGCCGAGCATGCAGATATGGCTCATCACATCGACGCCGGAATCCGCCACCTGCATCGGGCTCGCGGGAAACACCGCGGCGTGCGCCCACACCATCAGATGCTGGCGATGCGCTTCCGCCGTGATCTTGGCGACCAGCGGCGCGGGCAGGTCGGCATAGATCTTGATCGCGGTCGCGCCCGTGCCTTTGGCCTCGGCGACCGCGAGAGGCATGTCGGTCTGCTCTGTGATGGCGCGCATCCACGGTGTTTCGCCGGGCTTCAATCCGCCCTCGGTGGATTCCACCGTGCGCGGATCCTTGAAGAACTCCGGTCCCGCCATCAGGCTCGCGTAATAGATGTCGGGCGAAGGAAAGCGGCCGATGCGGGCATCGCGCGCGAGGAATCCCAACTCGCGCGTATCGCCCGCCATGTCGCGCACCGCCGTGATGCCTGCGTATAGATTGCGGCGCTGTATCGCCTCCGCATAGGGCAGGTTCGGCCAGGTCGCGAGATGGACATGGGTGTTGATGAGACCCGGGATCGCAGTCTCGCCATGCATATCCACGACGTCTTTGCTTGGTTTGACCGCGGCCGTAATCGCGACGATGCGCTCGCCCTTCACGGCAATCGCCATGTCGTTCTCTACGGGCGCGCCTGTGCCATCGACCAGGCGGACATGATTGTAAGTCTTGACCGGCTCCGCCGCCGGCGCGTGCGCTGTGCCGAGGAGCAGCAGAAGCGAGCACCCAGCCGCGAACCTCATCGCTCAGCCCGCGTTCTTTTCCGCGTCGCGCAGAATTTCGGCGACCATATCCTTGCCTTCGTCGCTGTGCAGCCAGCCTTCGGCGGCATGCTGCGTGGGGAAGTTTCCGGCGGCGCGCTGCGGCTTGTTGCGGCCAGGCACCGGCACCAGAACTTCGAAGGTTCCGGCAAAGCGCGTGTCCTTGGTCTCGGCGGTGTATGCGCTTGGAAGGCCGCGCTGCTTCTTCATTTTCACGGGAGAAATCCTTGATGTCGGGGAATGGCGTTCGGGGCGCTCGATATCATCTTTCCCACGGCTTGCGCACGACTTCTTTTTCCGCGCGCTTCTTGCGGCCGATGCCAAGATGCTCGCGCCAGAGTTTCGCGGGAATCTCCTCGACCTGGCCGGGTTCGAGATGGCCAAGATGGAAAGGCCCGAACTGGATGCGGATGAGGCGTGCGACTTTCAGCCCGATGCTTTCCATCACGCGCTTGACCTCGCGGTTCTTGCCTTCCTTGAGGCCCACCGTTGCCCACGAATACACGCCCTTGGAACGTTCCAGATCGGCGATCACCGGACCGTATTTCACCTTGTCGATCGTTACGCCGGTCGCGAGCTTATCGAGATCGGCCTGGTTCACCTTGCCGAACAGCCGCGCGCGATATTTGCGCGTCCAGCCGCTGGCCGGCAGTTCGAGACGGCGCGCGAGATCGCCATCATTGGTCAGCAACAGCAAACCTTCGGAATTGAAGTCGAGCCTTCCAACAGAGACGACGCGAGGCAAGGATTTGGGAAGATGCGCAAATACGGTCGGGCGGCCCTGCGGATCCTTGTGCGTGGTCACGAGGCCGGAGGGCTTGTTGTACCGCCACAGCCGCGCAGGCTCGGGCTCGCCCAAGGGTTTGCCGTCGATGGAGATCACGTCGTGCTCGCCGGCCTTCACACCCTGGCTGGTGACCTTTTCGCCGTTGAGCGCAACGCGGCCTTCCTCGATCATCTTCTCCGCATCCCGGCGCGAGCAGATGCCGGCCCGGGCGATGACCTTGGCGATGCGCTCGCCCGCCCCCGTGCTATCCTCGGCCAAGATGATGTTCTCCGGAAAAGTATGACTGACGAGGAAGCCATAGCACTCGCGCTCTCCGAAGCGGAAGCGGCGGCCGAACGAGGTGAGGTCCCGGTCGGCGCGGTGCTGGTTTCGGCCGCGGGCGAGATGCTGGCGCGCGACGGGAACCGTATTGTCGAGCGCCGCGACCCCACGGCCCATGCCGAGATATTGGCTCTTCGGGCTGGGGCCGAAAAGCTTAACAATGAGAGGCTTCTAGGAACCACTCTTTATGTGTCTTTGGAGCCCTGCGCCATGTGTGTTGGCGCTGTCAGCTTGGCCCGTGTCGCGCGGCTGGTGTTTGCGGCAGCCGACCCCAAAGGCGGCGCCGTCCTGCATGGTCCGCGCTTCTTCGAACAACCGACTTGCCATCACCGTCCAGTCATCGCGCGCGCTGGTGACGCTGTCGCGGCCGGCGAACAACTCAAGGCGTTCTTCCGCGCACGCCGGGGCTAGTCGAGATCGGTCTCATCGATGCGATCCGTGCCCGCGGGCAGTTTCAGGATCTTCCCATCATAGCCGAGTTCCACACCGTCGGGCCTGACGTCCGACACGCCTCGCAGGAAAAGTTTCTCGGCGAAACGGTTGGGCAGTATCGGAATGATATGGCTGAAGACGAGCAGTTTGACGTGCGCCTCGTTCGCGATCCGCGCTGCATCGACCGGCGCGGTATGATAGGGCGGGATGTCATGGAAGATCTTCGCCTGTCGCGGATGATCCGCAGTGATCAGCGCGTCGTGCATCACGCCGACCATTTCGGGGTTCAGCCCTTCGTGGATGAGCACGTCGGCGTTCTTCGCGCCGCGCGCCAAGCCTTCGTCCGGCGAAGTGTCGCCGCTGATGACGATGCTGCGGCCCTTGAAATCGAAGCGATAGCCATAGGCCGGGTCGGCAGGGTGGTGATGCACGAGAATGGCGGTGACTTTCAATCCATCCTTCGCAAACACCACACCAGGTTCGATCAGCTTA
>CAZCJI010000182.1:0-6694 GCA_964498625.1 uncultured Rhizobium sp. | reverse complement strand
GTCCTCCTCGGCGCCTTCAAGGCCCGCGCCGTAATCGTCGGCGTGAATTGGCGCCTGGCGCCGCCGGAGATTGCCTATGTCCTGAATGACGCCGGCTGCGAGGTGATCTTTGTCGGGAAGGAATTCGCCGAGACCATCGAGAAAATTCTACCGGACTGTCCGAAGCTGAAAACCGTCATCGCGATGGACGGCGGGCATGCCTCATGGCCATCCTATGAAGAGTGGCGCGATGCGCAGAAAGCGATCGACCCCATGCTGCCGGTGGCGCCGGAAGACGACGTGATCCAGCTCTATACATCGGGCACCACAGGCCATCCCAAGGGCGTGCAGCTGACGAGTGCCAATTATCTATCGATCTTCGATTGTCTTGGCAGCGCGCCTCTGGGCCAGTACGAACCAGATGACGTCGTGCTGATCGCAATGCCGTTCTTCCACGTCGCCGGTGTGAACATCGGGTTGCTTTCGTTGGCGCAGGGCGCATATGGCCTCGTGCTCGCCGAAACCGATCCGACGGAAATCCTGCGTCTGATCGACACCAAGGGAGTGACTTACGCATTCCTGGTACCGGCTCTGATCCTGTTCGTACTGCAACATCCGAATGCAAAAACGACCGATTTCTCCTCTCTGAAAAACATCTCTTATGGCGCGTCACCGATTTCAGACGAGGTTCTGCTCCGCGCGAAGGCCATGTTTGGCTGCGAGTTCCTTCAGGTCTATGGCCTGACCGAAACCACGGGTGGCGGCACTTTTCTTCTGCCCGAAGACCATGAGCCGTCGCGCGGCAAACTCCGCTCCTGCGGACAACCGGCCCCCGGCCATCAAATCCGTGTCGTCGGCGCCGACAATAAGGCGCTTCCCGCCGGCGAAGTCGGAGAGATTCAGATCAAATCGGGCAACGTCATGAAGGGCTACTGGAACAAGGCCGACGCGACCGCGAAAGCAATCTGCTCCGAACGCTGGTTCTCCACCGGCGACGCCGGGTTCTTCGACGCCGACGGCTATCTTTATATTCACGACCGCGTGAAAGACATGATCGTGTCGGGCGGCGAGAACATTTACCCGGCCGAGGTCGAGAACGCCGTCATGGGGCATCCGGGTGTGGCGGACGTCGCCGTGATCGGTGTGCCGGACCCGAAATGGGGTGAGGCGGTGAAGGCTATCGTGGTGAAAAAGCCCGGGTTTGAGCCCGATCCGGCCGAGATTATCGCTTACGCCCGCGAACGCATTGCGGGCTACAAACTGCCCAAATCCGTGGATTTCACCGACATCCTGCCGCGAAACCCATCGGGCAAGGTGCTGCGCAAGGATCTTCGCAAACCCTATTGGGAAGGACGCGACAGACAGGTAAACTAGGGCCGTTGATTTGTCGTCTTCTGTGGGAGGAAGGACGATGTCCAAAGCATGGATGGGAATTGCGGTTTTCGCCGGCGCGACATTCGCTGCCGTGTCTGCGCTCGCGCAGGCGCCCTCGTCCACGGTGAAGATGCAGCAGATCACATCCGGCAATCCGGCTGACGTGCCGAGCCTTGCGCCTGGCGACGAAGTTGCCATCGCCTGCGATGCCATCGAGCGTGTTGCCGACCCATCCGATGTGCGCGTGGTTCTGACGATTGCAGCGCTCCCCGGTGACACATCGCCCGGCTATAAGAAGATTCTCGCGCTGAATGAGAAGGTGACGGCGAGTTCGGTGCATCTGAAAATGCCCGATGCGCCCGATCTGGAAAATCACACGGTCGATCTCAACGTCTATGTCGTCAACGGGCCAAAGAACACGGATTGCGAAGGTGGCAAGTACCGCGTTGTGCAGACGCCGCTGACGACCGGCGCGCTCCCGAAGAATCCGGGCTAGAGCAGAAACACCGCGAGTATTCCAACAGCGCTGACGGCGGTGATCCATAGCGCGACGCGGACGTGACGTGTGCGTGCGATTTGTGCCTCGGCGATCTCGCGCGTCGTGTCGGGATGCAGACGCAAGCCGCCATCTGCCAGCATTTGCGAAATCGATTCCGCATTGCGCAGGAGCTGCGGCAGATCGCGCGCGAGGCGGCCGAGAGCGGTGACGCCCTCGCCCATGTCGCGTAACCGCGCCTCCGGTCCCATTTGCTCGATCATCCAGCGCTCAACCACGGGCCGCGACGCATCCCAGATGTCGAATCCGGGATCGAGACCGCGCGCGACGCCTTCCACGACCACCATCGTCTTCTGCATCAGAACAAGTTGCGGCTGTGCCTGCATATCGAAGCGGCGCGTGGTGTCGAACAATTGCTGAAGCAGCCGTGCCATGGAGACTTCGTTGGCTGGCCGACCGAAAATCGGCTCGCCGATGGCGCGCAGCGCCTGTGCGAAGGTCTGAAGGGAATGATAGGGCGGCACGAAGCCGACATCGTAATGCACCTGCGCCACACGCTCGTAGTCCCGCGCCAGGAACCCGGCCAAAGTCTCGGCCATGAATCGGCGCATCTGCTGGTCGAGCCGGCCCATGATCCCGAAATCCACGGCGACCAGCCTGCCCTGCTCATCTACAAACAGATTTCCAGGATGCATATCGGCGTGGAAGAAGCCATCTCGCAACGATTGCAGAATAAAGCTGCGCAGTACGACGCGCGCAATGCGCTTTGGGTCGTGACCAGCGGCTTCGAGCGTTGCCGCATCGCGGACGCTGGTACCCTCGATCCATTCCGTCGTCAGCACGCGCTCCGAGGTACGGTTCCAATCGATGGCGGGCACGCGGAAATCAACATCGCCTTTCGTGCGCTCGGCGAGCTCAGACGCGGCAGCGCCTTCCATGCGCAGATCGAGTTCGAGCGCGACCGACACCGCAAGCGCCTCGACTACCGCTATGGGCCGGAGACGCCGCATTTCCCTCGACATGCGTTCGGCAACGCGTGCAAACAGGCCGAGCGCGGACAGATCGCGCGCGAATTCCTTCTCGATGCCGGGACGTAGAACCTTCACGGCCACGGCGCGCGGTGGATCGCCGGCCGTCTCGGCCTTGTGCACCTGCGCGATCGAGGCGGCCGCCACGGGCTCGCCGAACTCGGAGAATATCGCTGCCAGCGGCTTTCCAAGTTCACTTTCGATCAAAGCCTTGGCCTGGGTGGTCGGAAACGGCGGCAGGCTGTCCTGCAGATGCTCCAACGCACGAGCGATATCGCCGCCGACGAGATCGGGCCGCGTCGCCAGCACCTGGCCGAGCTTGATATGCGCCGGGCCGAGACTTTCGAGCGCGCGCGACAAGCGTTGTCCCGGAGGTAAATCCTTGTCCTTGGTCGGACCGACGCCGAGTACGAAGCGCGCGAATTTCAGTGAGGGTGGCATGGCGTCGAGATATTCGCGCGGCACCAGCGCATCATGGCGCGCCAGCGTGCGCGCGATGTGCAGAAGCCTGAAGGTATCGCGCACCGCGCCCATCAAATGCGCCACGCCGAATGCATCGCCGCGATCCCACCGGTGAGATTGCGCACCTGCACGCGTGAAAGCCCTGCCTTCTCGATCATCTTCGCGAACGTGTTCTGTGGCGGGAAGCGGCGGATGCTTTCAGCAAGATAGCGATAGGCTTCCGCATCGCCTGCCACCATCTGACCGATGCGCGGCAGCACGTTCATCGAATAGACGTCATAGATCTTGTCGAGCCCCGGCGCCTCGACACGCGAGAATTCCAGACACAGGAAACGCCCACCGGGCTTCAGCACGCGCCGCGCTTCTTCCAGCGCGGTCTGGATATGCGTCACATTGCGGATGCCGAACGCGATTGTGTAAGCATCCATGCTCGCATCGGGGATCGGCAACTTCTCGGCATCGCCGCAAACCCATTCGATTGCGGCTTCGTGCTTCGCTTCGGCGCGGCGCACGCCCTCGCCAAGCATCGCAGCGTTGATGTCGCAGACGACAATAGCCGCCTCGCCACCCCGCGCTCGTACCATGTCCGCGATGCGGAACGCGATATCACCCGTGCCGCCCGCGACGTCGAGATAGGCGCGTCCCGGCCGCGGATCGAGCCACTCAACAAAGACGTTCTTCCAGATCCGGTGCACGCCGCCGGACATCAAATCGTTCATCAGGTCATAGTTCCGGGCGACCGACGAAAACACCTCGCGCACGAGGCCTTCCTTCTCGGCCTCCGGCACGTCGCGATAGCCAAAGCTGGCGGTGTCCGTGTCAGTAGTCATCGGCGATAACCATACCTTATTGTCATCCCGGAAGCCGAGCGCAGCGAGGCTATCCGGGACCCACCGTGACGTTTCGCCGTGGGTCCCGGCTCCGCGCGATGCTTTCGCATCGCTTGGCCGGGATGACAAGGATTTATGGAATGCCCGAATTGCCCGAAGTCGAAACCGTGATGACCGGCTTGAAGCCCGCTTTTGAAGGGCACCGGTTCACGCATGTCGAGACGCGGCGCAAGGATCTGCGCATCCCATTCCCGAAGGACTTCGCCAGGCGGCTCACAGGGCATCGCGTGGTGCGGATGTGGCGGCGGGCGAAATACGTCATGGCCGATCTCGACAATGGCGAGACGCTGGTCATCCACCTCGGCATGAGCGGCAGCATGGCTGTCTATACGAAGGGCGAGGACCGCAGGCTCGGCCAGTTCTATTACGAGCGTGCTCCGGACGGTGCCGGTAAGGGCAAGCACGATCACGTCGTGTTCGATACCGACGCACCGGCGCGCGTGGTATTCAACGACCATCGCCGCTTCGGCCTGATGACCCTGATCGACACGGAGAAGATCGAGGAACACAAACTGTTCAAAGCCGTCGGCGTCGAGCCGCTGTCGGACGGCCTCGATGCAGCGTTTCTGGCGGGCGTTCTCAAAGGGAAGGAGACGTCAATCAAGGCCGCATTGCTGGACCAGCGCCTGATCGCAGGCCTCGGCAACATCTATGTCTGCGAAGCCCTGTGGCGCGCGAAAGTTTCGCCGAAGCGCCGTGCGTCACGCGTGAAACCCGACGAGATCGTCGCACTCGTCACCGCAATCAAGGCCGTTTTACGCGAGGCCGTGAAAGCCGGAGGCTCGTCTCTGCGCGACCATAAGCGCACAGACGGCGAACTCGGTTACTTCCAGAAAAGCTTCGCCGTCTACGACCGCAAGAACAAACTCTGCCACCGCAAGGATGGTGGCATCATCAAGCGCATCGTGCAAAGCGGCCGTTCGAGCTTCTACTGTCCGGTATGTCAAGGGTAGTGCGATGCAGATGAACATTCCTGTAGCGCTCTCGCTCACCGCCGCCGCAAATGCCGTGATTGCGGGTCGCGACATCGGTCCATTTTGGCCTGATAATCGCATCTTCGTCTTCGACAAACGTTTTGTATTTCAGGACAAGTCAGGTGCCCTTCTGGCAGAAGACCCGACCCGATGGCTGAAAAGCTTGAAGGGCGAAACCCAAGGCATTTGGCTGCAAAGCGTTAAACGCAACGAGAACGACCGCTTGGAAAGCGCATTCGCCAATGGTGGGCGACGTTGGATTCTTGAAGCTGTGAAGGCAACCGGCTCCGATCTTTGGGAAGGAGCCGAATTTCTAGGAGACCAGAAAGCCGCAGATCAAAAGATTTGGAACACGGTCTATACCCGCATCGCTACCAACTGGCGCCAGCCACGCGTGGCGTCGCGTTCAAACACCAATATCTCCACGGACCTAGCCAAGACATTGCGCGACGTTGCGACTTTTGCGGACGAGGCCGGTCTCGGCCATTTTGCCCACATCTATCGCGACGCTCTAGCCGTGCTCGAAAGCGGAGAACCGGAGCCATCCGCTCCCGGCGATGATTTTCCCACTCTCGCAAGACTCAAGCCCGACGCAGCACGTCTCTATAGCGCTGCGCTGGGCGGCTGGAATTTCGGCGGTATGGGATCCTGGAACGATTACAGCTTCGAAGGCGAGATGAACCGTCGCTATGAACAGCTGACGCAAGAACTTTTTGATCGGCTTTGCGAGGCGCTGGTCGCCGTCGCAAACACGACTTTCAAGTCCAATTGATCTGCCACGATACGCCGAAGCGGTCGTTGCACCAGCCGAATTTTTTCGAGAAGCCATAGTTGCCGAGCGGCATGAGCGTCTTGCCGCCGTCGCTCAGCGCGGCGAAGACGCGATCTAACTCAACCTCGCTTTCGCACTCCACGAAGATCGACATCGAAGGCGTGAAATCGAAAGCGTGCACCGCGGGGCTGTCAGTTGCGAGATATTCCACGCCGTTGAGCGCGAACGCCGCGCGCATCACGCTGCCCTCCCTGCCCGGACCACCGGCACCCTATTTCGTGATGCCCTCGATCTTCGAATTGGAGATCAGCGAGACATAAAAGGTGATTGCCTCCTCACACCGACCGGTGAACATCAGGAATGTCGCGACGGATTTGGTCATATTCTTCCTCTCCGCCGCGACGCTACCACATCCATCAATTCTTGTGCGCCTGTTGTGCGGCCGTGCGCGCGTCGCCATGCGCGCGGCCTGTTTCAAGGAAGGACTGCAGGCTCGACAGGATGCGCGGCCAGCCGCCGGACACAGCCTGAATGAATTCCGAATTCTCCTTGTCGATCGTATGCGTGATCGTGAGTTTGGTGAGATCGGCTTCGGTGGAAAGCTCCATTACGCACCGCGCATAGCCCTCTGCCTTCAGGTTGGGGCGAAACTCATTTCGCCATTTGATGACGACACGGTTGGGCGGATCGCTTTCCAGAATCTCACCGCTGTCGGTCAG
>CAZCJI010000181.1:0-6701 GCA_964498625.1 uncultured Rhizobium sp. | reverse complement strand
GACAAGCCCGCGATGCCCAATCTCGTCGCCGCCGACATGGCATCGTCGCTCACCGCGCTCAGCGCGATTTTGATGGCGCTGCTCGCGCGCGAGAAATCGGGCAAGGGCGATTTCATCGACATCGCGATGTTCGACTCGCTGATCGCGTGGACGCCGAACATCATTGGCTCCGTCTTCGGCGAAGATCGCGCGCCGGTGCCGAAACAGATGCGCAACTACGGCGGACAGGCGATGAACCGCCTCTATGAGACGAAGGATGGCGGCCATATCGCGCTGGCGGGGAACGAGAAGAAATTCTGCGAGAATTTCTTTGCCGCACTTGGCCGCCCCGATCTCGCGCAACCGGCGGCGGGCGAACCCGGTCCCACACAGGCGCCGCTGATCGCATTCCTGACCGGGACCTTCGCGACCAAGACACGCGCCGAATGGGAAGCATTCCTTGAGCCGATCGATCTCTGCTGGGCGCCGCTGCACACTCTGAAAGAGGCGTTCTCCGATCAGAACGCGAAGGCGCGCGGAATGGTGCTGACCGACGCGGCGGGGAACCGGCACATCGGCCCCGCGGCGAAGTTTCGTGCTGAGCCCGCGCATCCGGATTTTTCGTTGCCGGACTACGCCCCTTCTGCAGCCCTCCATTGGCGACCGCGATAAACAACGCTTCATGCGCGTCGGCGCGCACACCGGCGGCCACCATCACGTCGATCAGATTGGCGGTATCGCGCACGCGATCGCACAACGCGCGGACTTTTGCGCGCCGCGTACGCCGCTCCGCCGCATAGCGGCCATGCTTCATCGCATTGCGATTGCCCTTCGGCGCGCCGGCGCCCCTGGCGTTCCCGGAGTTTGGACCCGTCCGCGCAACATAATTGTTCCGCGAAAGGCGGGAGGGGGCTCCCCCTCTGTGCGTGCCGGCGATGTGCGTCTCAACGTTCATGCGCGCATTATATGCCCGGTTCGGACGTGTTCGATAAGTTGCACAATTTGCAACGCGACTTTTTATTCGTTTTCGCAATTCGAATAGCGCGCGCGGCCGCCAAGGTCTTGTTGCGCCGGAATAAAACGCTTCCTTCGTGCGCGCGCCGGATGCGCTAGTCGCGGCCTGTTTGTGTAGACCTGCTGTAAAAATATTTGGCACCCACATCCTCCTTCCGCCGAACATCCGAAGATGGGAAGCGTCCGCGCGCGTTCAAGGTGCGCGAGGTGCATAGCGTTATGCGATGCCAAAGATATAATCGCGCACCAATCGAAGATCGAAACGCGATAGCTTTTAACGATGACCGAGTTTGCGGCTAATGATCTGGCTGATGTGCTTGCGCCTTGGCTGGGGAAGACATGCGATGAGATTTTGCGGCGAGAGCACGATTGGACGTTCCAATTCGGAGACGCTGGGCTAGTCGTTGCGTCTTGTCCGTGGCGTATTCTGGCAGAGAGCGGGATAGCGCTCGCCGATGAAGATGATGGACAGCAATTCGGATTGCCGAAGCCTGTGAATGGTGCCGAGAAGGCAACTGCCCTCTTGCGCGGAAGAAGAGTCGTTTCGATTCAGGTCTCGCAGATTTCAGGCGACCTTAAGGTACAGTTTGAAGGCGAGCGGACGCTTGAACTGTTCAACAACTCATCGGGCTATGAGGCTTGGCAAGCAACAGTTAAGCGAGACGGCAAAACTGCCAACATCGTCGCGCAGGGCGGCGGCCAGATTTCCATAAGTAACGACTGAGCTTCAAACCACCCTCCCCTTGAGGGAGGGTGGTTGGTTTCGGGCTTTCCTAGACGGAAACGCCGGATAACCCCGCTGGACACATCCGCTCCCGCGCCTATGCTTTCGGCAAGACATATCGGGACGAAACATGAGCGCTGCTGCGAAACCGAACGACCGTGCTTCCGAGATCGAATGGGCGCTGAAGGACGCGCATATCCCATCGCTGATGATGGCGCTGGTGCATCTGACGGGCGATGCAAGCTTTCTCAACGCCGACATGAAACCGGTCTACGATTTCTTCGGCGACGGGCAGGGCGGTCTTTCGGCTGAGAAACAACAATGGGTGCGCGACGCCGCGAAGAAGGCGCTCATCGATCTCGACGCGGGCAAGAAACTTCCGCCGCCGCCCGATGCCGCGACGATCCGCAAGATGATGGATTTCATCGCGGGCGCGGACATCCCCGAGCGTTATGTACCGTTCCTGACCGAGGAACTCGGCATCTCGGTCGAGGACACGCGCCAGCCCAAATGGGATACGCCGAAGCTGCGCGACGCGGCGGCGAAGATGAAGGTCGTCATCATCGGCGCCGGCATGTCGGGCATTCTTTCCGCCATCCGTCTGAAACAGGCCGGCGTGCCGTTCACGATCGTCGACAAGAACGCCGATGTCGGCGGCACCTGGTTCGAGAACGCCTATCCCGGCTGCCGCGTCGACAATCCGAACCACATGTATTCGTTCTCGTTCGAGCCGAACCACGCATGGCCGTATCATTTCTCCACCCAGGATGTGCTTTACGACTATTTCCGCCGCATGGCGGACAAGCACGGCATCCGCCCGCATATCCGCTTCGAGACCACGGTCAGCGAAGCGGTGTTCGACGAGAAGACCGCGCAATGGAACGTGAAGGTCCGCGACAAAAACGGCAAAGAGGAAACGCTCGTTGCGAACGCGGTGATCAGCGCGGTGGGCCAACTCAACCAGCCGAAGATGCCGGACATCAAGGGTGTGGGCGCCTTCAAAGGCCCCGCGTTCCACACCGCGCGCTGGCGGCATGACGTCGATCTCACCGGCAAGCGCGTCGCGGTGATCGGCACCGGCGCCACCGCGTTCCAGGTGATCCCGGAGATCGCGCCGAAGGTTGAGAAGCTTCTGGTGTTCCAGCGCTCCGCGCCATGGCTGGGGCCGACGCCCAATTATCACGACAAGGTCGCGGACGGGAAAAAATGGCTCCTGGAACACGTGCCGTTCTACGACAAATGGTATCGCTTCTGGCTGTTCTGGACCCTGACCGACGGCATCCTCGATGCGGTCGCGGTCGACCCCGCGTGGAACGACACGTCGCGGTCTGTGTCGCCCGTCAACGAGATGCTGCGCCTGATGCTGATCGAGAAAATGCGCGAGCAGATTCCCGCACGGCCCGATCTTCTGGAAAAGGTCACGCCGGATTATCCCTTCGGCGCCAAGCGCTCGGTGCGCGACAACGGCGTTTATCTCGCGGCGCTGGCGCGCGACAATGTCGATCTCATCACCACCGGCATCGATGAGATCACGGAGAACGGCATCCGCACCAAGGACGGCGTCGAGCATCGGGTCGATGCCATCATCTACGGCACGGGCTTTCACGCGTCAGACTTCCTGCGCACCTACAAAATTGTCGGCCGCAATGGCGTCGAATTGCACGATCGCTGGAAGGGCGATGCGCGCGCCTATCTCGGCATGACGGTGCCGGGCTTTCCGAATTTCTTCACGATCTACGGGCCGAACACCAATATCGTCGTCAATGGCTCGATCATCTTCTTCTCCGAGGCGAGCGTGCGTTACATCGTCAACGCGCTGAAGCTGCTGGCCGAGAGCGGCGCGAAGACGATGGAGGTCAAAAGCGACATTCACGACGACTTCAACAAACGCGTCGATGAAGAGAACACGAAGATGGCGTGGGGCATTCCCGACGCGAAGAGCTGGTACAAGAATTCGCTCGGCCGCGTCAGCCAGAACTGGCCGTTCAAGCTCGTCGATTACTGGAACGCGACGATCAAGCCGGATCCGAAAGACTTCACGATCGTCTGAGCGGGACTGCCTCATGCTTCGACACGCTCAGCATGAGGGGCAGCTCAAACCTTCACCCTGAGCTTGTCGAAGGGTGAGAGCAACAAGCCCAAACAAAAACCCCGCCGGTTGCCCAGCGGGGTTCTGCATTTCTAGCGGTGGCAGGATCAGTCGCCGAACGCGGTCGTGCCGTTCGGCGTGCCGAGGCCGGTCGGGCCGTCATAGCCGGGGCCGGCATTGCAGAAGTACGACTTCTTGCCACCCTTGCAGGTGCCGTTGCTGCCCGAGGTCACGTCGAACAGATTGGCGGTGTGCGCATACAGGCTGCTGGCGTCATTCACGGTGCCGCCATTGTTGCCGAAGACGCCGCCGATGAGCGGAGCCGAGACGCTGGTGCCGCCGAAGCGCAACCACTGCGAGTTGCCCTGGTTGTTCGGACCGTACACTGCGACGCCAGTGTTTGGATCGGCAACCGCCGACACGTCGGCTTCCATACGCTTCTTGCAGCCTTGGTCCGTCTGCCATGAGGGCTTGTCGTAGATCTTCGTGCAACCACTGCCGGCGCCGGACCAGGCCGATTCGGTCCAGCCACGATCGCTGCTGTCCTTGGTCAGATGCGTGCCGCCGACCGCGATCACATGCGGCATGGTCGCGGGTGTTGCCGCGCCATAGCCGGCATCATCCGAGCTGGCCGTGATTGCGATTCCGGGGTGATCGTAAGAAGGCTCATACTTCGACGCGCCCTTGCTGTCGCCGCCGGCGTAGGAGTTGGAGATCACATGCGCGCCCATGCTGGCGGCCTGATCGACAGCAGCGGCCAGATTCTTGAACGAGTTGGTCTTCGCCTCGAACAGCCAGACCTGGCAGTTGGGGCACATCGCGCTCGCCATATCGACGTCGAGCGCGGATTCCTGCGCCCAGCCAACATCCTGCGCGGGATAGTTGCTCTGTTGGCCCTTCTGGTTCAGCTTCTTGAAGCAGCCATTGTCCGTCGTGCAGACCGGCAGGCCCCATTGGGCGCGATACACCTGCAGGTCGGCTTCGGCGTTGTCGTAGCCGAATGCATCGACGATCGCGACGATCGTGGAAGAGCTGCCGCTCGTCGTGACTTTATAAGCGGAATCGAGATCCGCCGGCGCATAGCCCGAAATGCGTTCGCCCGGCTGCGTTCCGATGGGCTTGCCTTTCACGTCGGTTACGATCTTGGCGGTGCAATGCGCCACAAGTCCCACCGCACGCGCGCATGTCGATGTGTAATAGGTATTGCCCGAACGCTGCACGTCGACCGCGCCGGCGCTCGATGCAAAACCGGTAATCATAGAGGCTGCCAGAAGCCCCCCCAAAATAGTCCTATGCATTCTTCTTCTCCTCCTTGGACACCACGATGATTTCCACGATTGTTGTGAAGATGCGACGCACCCTCAGTGAGAGCGCTTTCTATCAGATCGGTAACGGTGCTGATAGATACAAAGCGAAACCCCGTCGGGTTCGACGGGGTTTCTTTTGGAAAGCCAAGCTTTCCAGAGCCTATAAAAAAGGCATTTTCTGTTGGGTTCTCCCCATAGTAGAGATTCGATTGTGGGCTGCGCGCGTCTTTTTTAAGGATGCGCGTCGGCTCCGGAACGGAGCCCCGGTCTTATGCCCGGCGGAGTGTCTTCCATGCGAAGCCTCCTGCTAGCGTTGCAACGGCCGCGCTGGCTCTCGCGTTCCTCTCATCGATCCTTATCGACGAGTTCCGCTTGGCGGAATGCGACGCCGCAGCGAGCGAAAATCTTCCGCCCGCGCGGTTCTCGAGTCAATCGTTTTACGCCGTACGTTTCGCCTTGTCTTTTTCGTTCGCGGCGCGGATCTCGCGGCTGATCGCATCCCATTGCTCGTCGCCAAGTCTTGCGAGGCCTGAGAAGTTTCCGGAACCACCCAAATGCATCGCGCCGTCGATCGCGATCGTCTGGCCGGTCAGATATTCGCAGCCATCCGCCATCAGGAAGGTGGCGAGGTTCGCGAGCTCCTCCATCTTTCCGTTGCGGCCCAGGGGTATGCGCCCACCGATGTCGCTCAGGTCGGTTCCGCCGCCGCTCGATTGTGGCGAAAGACGTTCCCACGCACCTTTGGTCGGGAATGGTCCCGGTGCAATCGCATTCAGGCGAATGCCGTTCGGGCCCCATTCGGTGGCCAGCGATTTGATCATGATATTCACACCGGCTTTCGCCATTGCGCTCGGCACCGTGAACGGGCCGCCGTTCCAGATCCAGGTCGTGAGGATCGAGATCACGCTCGCCTTCTGCCCGGCCGCAATCCAGCGCTTGCCGCAAGCCAGTGTCACGTAGAACGTGCCGCGAAAGACGATGTCCGATATCGCGTTAAAGCCCTTCGGCGAAAGGTCCTTCGTGCGGCTGATGAAATTGCCGGCGGCGTTGTTGACGAGGCCGGTGAGCGGACCTTCTTCCCAGATGCGCGCGATCATGTCGTCGACCGCTTCGGAGACGCGGATGTCGCAACCGATGCCGGTGACTTTGGAGCCCGTGGCATCCGTGATGCGCTTGGCGGTTTCCGCGACCACGCCCGCGCGCCGGCCGCAGATGTACACGTCCGCACCAAGCTGCGCGTAGGCCTCGGTCATCACCTCGCCAAGGCCGGTTCCACCGCCGGTGATGAGGATGCGCTTGCCTTTCAGCAGTCCGTCTTTGAACATCAGGTCGTACATGATCTGTTCCTATCGAATTTCTTGGGGCAGAGTAGGCGGGTAACCCGGAAACCCGCAATGCTCGCCAAGGCCGACGACCTTCCGCTACCGCCACGCTTCGCTGCGTGGTTCGCGTCACGCGGATGGGTGCCGCGGCCGCATCAGCTGGCGCTGATCGAGCATGCGGCACGTGGCGAGTCCGTGTTGCTCGTCGCGCCGACGGTGGGTGGCAAGACGCTCGCGGGATTTTTGCCGAGCCTGATCGACCTCGC
>CAZCJI010000180.1:0-6710 GCA_964498625.1 uncultured Rhizobium sp. | reverse complement strand
GACTTCGCGGTCGGCCTCGACGCCAGTGACCAATGTGTGCTCGACCGAACCCGTCGCGAATCTGCTGTTGAGATCGAGTTCGTTCATATACGTCGTGATCGTTCCGCGCTGGCTCGGCCGGTCGCGCAGAACATAGATCTGGTTGAGCGGCGTGCCGAGCACGGGATAGAGCGGATCGTGCTCCGTGACGGGATTGGGATCGGGCGTGCTCGAGCACAGCGGTGCACCGGGGTAGGGCGGTGTCGTGGCGTCGAAGCAGTTCGCGTCGCCATAGGTCGGCCCCGTCTGGCGCGTGTCGTACCAGTAATAGCCGAACCGCGCCGTATCGCTGAGGGACAGCGAGTCGCTGAACTGATGATCCAGGCGTGCGGTTACGACCTCGACATCGGATTTCTGGCGGTCGTCCGAGGGCAGTCCGTAGAAATTCTTCTCCGACACCGGCGCGGGCTTGCCGAACAGGAACGGAATGCCGAAGTCGGGCAGATTGTCTTCCTGCTGATGCAGATAGGAGAGGGTAAAGGTCGTGTTCGTGCCGATACCCGTTGCGAAGGACGGCGCGATGCCCCAGCGGTTGTTGTGCACGTAGGGCCGGTCGGCAACGCTGCTCGTTTGCCCCATCATGTTGACGCGAATGGCACTGTCGTCGCCGAGGACGTAGTTCAGATCGCCGGTCGCGCGAAATTCATCGTTGGTGCCGAACGCGAAGGCCGCATCTTCAATGGGAAAGAGCTCTGGCTTTTTGCTAACCTGGTTGACGACGCCGCCGGTCGAGCCGCGGCCGAACAACGTCGAGGCTGGTCCCTTGAAGACCTCGAAATTCTGATCGTTGAAGGTATCGCGCGTATAGAACCCTGTGTCGCGCAGGCCATCGAGGAAGAAATCGTCGCCCGCCGTGAATCCACGCAGATTGATCTGATCGCCGTGGGCACCGCCTTCGCCGGCGTTCAGCGTGATACCGGGAACATTTTTCAGCGCATCCTGGAGAGAAGAGACGCCCTGTTGCGTGATCACTTCGTGTGGGATGACATCGATGCTCTGCGGCGTGTTCAGAACCTTCGCCGTCAGAGTATCGAGGGTCGTTCGTTTCGCGGTGACGGTGACCGTCTCGACCTTGTCCTTCTTTGTGTCGGTGCTGTCAGCGACCTGCTGGCCGAGCGCGGTACCCACCGAAGACAAAGAAGCGATACCGACAAGAGTGGTTGTCGCGGCCAACCCGCGGCGCCGTTCGATAATCATGGTTCTCCAATTGCTATTGCGAGTAAATATCAATCTCAGGCTTGTATCGGAGTGAATTTACGGCGTCAAACGAGGCCTAGGCGGCGTTTGGCCCCAGTCAGGCCAAGGCGCGGAACTCGGGATCCGGGTGCTGGCCGAGGGCCTGACGGATATTCGTCCGGGTGGGCTCGGGTGCCGTGGCAAGCGCGCGCTGAAACCACAGCCGCGCGCCCGTGGTGCAACCCTCGGCGGCGAGAATGGAGGCGTAGTTGTAGGCGCCGCGGAAATATCCGCTGACAGCCGACTTGCGGTACCAATTGCGCGCGGCTGCCGGATTGCGCGCAGTGCCCCAGCCTTCCTCGAAACAACGCGCGACCAGATTCATTGCGCGTTCATGGCCGCTGCTTGCCGCGCGCATATACCAGAGAAAGGCTTCGTTGCGGTCTCGCGAGACGCCAAGCCCGTCGAGCAGAAGATGGCCGAGGTTATATTGCGCCCAGGCCAGTCCCGCTTCGGCGGCGAGACGATAATTCTCCGCCGCGCGCGCAAAATCCCGCGGCGCGCCCCATCCATTCTCGTAGCAGCGGCCGACCATGTTGCGCGCATCGGCGTTGCCACTCTTCGCCGCGCACAGGAAGCAAGCGAAAGCCGCGCGCCCATCTTTTGCGACACCTTGCCCTTCGAGCAGGAGCCGGCCGAGCAACAGCTGCGCTTCGGGTATGCCGCACGCGGCAGCGGCCTCGACCCACACAGCCGCTTCGCTTCCCTGCAAAAACTGCTGCAGTTCTTCGGGCGGCATCATGGTGAGCGCCGCCACGCGCCAGGCCTGCGCGGATTGCGGCGCGTTCACGTCTCGCCCCATTTGCGCACCAGATTGTGATAAAGCGCCGTCAGCTGAACCAGGGCGGCTTCATCCGCCTTGGCTTGTCCCAGTTGAGCGATCGCACGGTCGAGATTGAAGAGCAGGGTGCGTTCGCCGTCGTCCTTCACCAGGCTTTCGATCCAGAAGAACGAAGCGATGCGCGCGCCCCGCGTGACCGGCGCCACGCGATGCAGCGATGTCGCCGGATAGAGGATCATGTCGCCCGCCGCCAGCTTCACGCTGTGCGTGCCGTAGGTGTCTTCGACGATCAGTTCGCCACCATCGTAATCTTCCGGCGCGCTTATGAAGAGTGTAGCCGAGACATCGGTACGCAACCGCCGCGGCGTTCCGGGGATGGGCCGGATCGCATTATCGACATGCATGCCGAAGCTCATGTCGGATTCGTATTTGTTGAACAGAGGCGGAAAGACGTGCTTGGGGAGTGCCGCGCTGATGAACAATGGGCTGCGTTCCAAGGCACCCACCACCAGCGCCCCCAGATCGCGCGCTTCGGCACTGTCCTGCGCGAGCTGAAGATTATCCTTCACTTTCGCAGATTGATGACCCGCCGTGACCTTGCCGTCGCCCCAGGTGGCCGTCGCCAGACGGTCGCGGCATTGCGCGAGTTCGTCTCGGGAAAGCACTTTGGGGACGCGAAGGAGCATGCGGTTACAGACTTGCGTTAAGGGTCAGGAGGAAGGTTCGTCCCGGAGCCGGAACGGTATGGTTCTCACCGGGCCGCGTGAAGTAGGAATTCACATAGTAATAGGTATTGCCGAGATTGTAGCCGTTGACCTGCACGTTCCAGCCGTCGCTGATCTTGTAGCCTGCCATCGCGTCGAAGGTCACATGCGAAGGAACATGAGCCACGACGATCTCGCCGGGCACGGTCATGTTGTCTGTGCCGGCGCTGACGCGGCCGAGATAGTTCATCCCGCCGCCGAGCGTGAAGCCGCCGTCGAAGTCATAGGCTGTCCAGAGATTGACCTGATTGTGCGCGGTGTTCGGGATCGGTCCGCGAATGGGATTGCCTGAGGCGTCGTTGCCAGCGAGTCCGATCGCGGTGGGATCGAGATAGGTATACCCTGCCACGATCTCCCAGTTCGGCGTGATACGGCCCTGTGCATCGAACTCGAAGCCATTGACATGCTCGGTCCCCGCGAGGGTTTGCAGACCGGGATTGTCCGGATCGCTGATGCGTGCGTTGGTCATCTCGGTGTTGAACACCGCTGCGGTCAGCGCCAGCATGCCGTCGAGAACCTGCGCCTTGCCGCCGAGTTCGAAGGTGCGGTCCTTTTCGGGCGCAAGCGCCTGGTTGCTGGCGGACAGTGACAGCGATTCCGCCGAAGGATTGAACGACGTTCCGTAGGAGAAATACACGCTCGTGTTCTCTGTCGGCTTGTACACCAGCGCGGCGCGCGGGCTGACGATGTTATCGACGTGCGAAAACTCCGAAGCCGTTCCTACCGGCTGAATGTAATGCGCGGTGAAATGATCGAAGCGCACCGCTCCCGTCAGCATCCATTGCGGGCCGATGTCGATGGTGTCGTTGAGGAAAATGCCGAGCGTCTTCGTGCTGGTAACCGGGGTTTGGCGGATCGTGGTCTGATGCAGGCCATTGAACGCCTCGTTCGGATCGGGATCGAGCAGCGGCACCGGCAGGATCTCGTCGTCCTGATTGACGAAGCGCACCAGGCTCGCAATCTCCGAATCCCCTTCGACGCCGCCCGTCAACGTATGCGACAAGCCGCCGGTGTCGAACTTGGCGGTCAAATCGGCATTGTTCATCATTGTGGTGATCACACCTTTCGAACTCGGGCGGTCGCGTAGAACCCAGATATCCTGCACCGGCGTGCCGAGCACGGGATAGAGCGGATTGTTCAGCGTTACCGGAATGGGAGTGGTGACGGCGGAGCACAAAGTCGCGCCCGTATAATAATAGGGCGAGGTCGCATCCGTGAAGCAGTTGCCGGTACCGTAGATCGCCGCGGTCTGGCGCGAGTCGAACCAGTATGAACCATAGCGGGCGGTATCGCTGAACGAGAACGTGTCGTTGAACCTGTGTTCAAAGCGCCCGGTCACGACATCGACATCGGCCTTGAAGCGATCGTCTGCCGGAAGCCCGTAGAACGTGTCGCGCGCGACCGGCGCCGGCTTGTCGAACAGGAACGGGATGCCGTAATCGGGCAAATTGTCTTCCTGCTGATGCAGATATTTGAGCGCGAAGCTCGTGTCGGTGTCGATGCCCCAGGCGAAGGAGGGCGCGGCGCCCCAGCGTTCATTGCGCGTATACGGACGATCGACAACGCCGCTGTCCTGGCCCATGAGGGCGATGCGCATCGCCATATTGTCGCCGAGGACGTAGTTCACATCGCCGGTCGCGCGGATTTCGGAGTTGGTGCCGCCCGTCACCGAAAAATCGTCGATTGGATAAAGCTGTGGCGTCTTCATCACCTGGTTGATGACGCCGCCTGTCGAGCCTCGGCCGAAAAGGGTGGAAGCAGGGCCTTTGAGGACTTCGAGAGAGTCGTAATCGAAGGTATCGCGATCATAGAGGCCGGTATCGCGCAAACCATCCATGAAGTAGTCGTCGCCGGCGGAGAAGCCGCGCAAATTGACGAGATCGCCATGCGTGCCGCCTTCGCCCGCATTGAGCGTGATGCCCGGCACATTGCGCAGTGCGTCCGAAAGATTGTTGACGCCCTGCTGCTGGATAACTTCCGCCGGCACGACGTTGATGGATTGCGGCGTGTCGAGAATTTTCTTGGGCAACAGGTCGAGTTCGGTCTTGCGCGCCGTCACGACGACCGTCTCGACGTCCTTGCTCTTTGACGTATTGTTGCTTGCGATCTGTTGGCCGAAAGCAGCCGTGATGGCGGCGGCCGACGTAATTCCCACGCTTGTGACGCCAAACATCAGCTTGGCACCAGACTTACCCGCTTCCATGCCACCCTCTACTTATAAATGATAATCGTTCGCAACTGGCCGGGAACATCCCGGAAGCTACGCCAGATGTCAATGCGAATTAGTCGCAAATTGTGTCGGCCGGGTGACTGCAGAAATTCAGACTCGGTCTAGGGTGCGCGGGCCAAGAAGGGGAACGACCATGACATCCATGCTTGCGCCGGTGTTGGCGCTGATCGTGCTCACGCTGTTTGTCTGGATATGGATGTATGCGACCCGCATTCCGGCGATGCAGGCCGCGAAGATCAATCCGCAATCTGCGGCGCATCCTGGTTCGCTCGACGTGCTGCCGTCATCGGCGCGCCGCGTCGCAGACAACTACAATCATCTGCTCGAACAGCCGACGATCTTTTACGCGCTGTGTTTCGTCATCGTGCTCGGCGGACATACTGACGCGCTCTTTGTCGATCTTGCGTGGGCCTATGTCGGACTGCGCGTCGTGCACACGCTGATCCAGTGCACGGTCAATATCGTCAATCTGCGCTTTCTCGTGTTCGCGCTCTCGACCGTCGTGTTGATGGCGATGGCCGCGCGTGAAGCGATGACGATGTTTTAGCTAGCTCGCGCCGCTTTCGTTCGGCCTGGTCTGCAACTGCGCGTAGTTCTCGATGCCCATCTGTTCGATCAGGCGGAACTGGGTTTGCAGCCAGTCTATGTGCTCTTCCTCATTCTCGAGGATATGCGCGAACAACTCGCGCGTGACGAAATCCTTGACCTTTTCACAATGCGGAATGGCGAGTTTCAGGTCGGCGGACGCATGCTGCTCCATGCGAAGATCGCAGTGCAGGACTTCCCGAACGTTCTCGCCGATCATCAGCTTGCCGAGATCCTGCAGATTGGGAAGTCCGCCGAGAAACAAGATGCGCTGGATCAGGCGATCCGCGTGTTTCATCTCGTCGATGGATTCCTCGTATTCCTTTTTTGCCAGTTCGCTCAGGCCCCAATCGGCGAGCATGCGCGAATGCAGGAAATACTGATTGATCGAGGTGAGTTCGTTTTTAAGAACGATGTTGAGAAAACGAATGACTTCCGGGTCGCCGGCGACCGAGGCGGTGGGGTGGGGACCTATGCCGCTTTGTCCAGAGACTTGGCGTCCTTGTCCGCGTCCAGCATTCCGGCGATCGTTTCCTGGCATCGTCCGCAGTTCCTCTTCACGCCGCATCCAGCATAGACCGCCTCGGGCGATTTCGCGCCACTATCGATCGCGTTCCAGATCCGCGCTTCGTTCAGTCTATTGCAGACACAGACAATCATCCGCCAGTTCCAGCTGGTTATGCGGCTTATATGGTGCGATTGAGACTAATTGTCAATTGCTGTGCCAATTCTGGTCGCTGGATGAGGGCGGAGGGGGAGAGGCAGGCGCAAAGCCCAGGGATTGAGCGGGTTTGCGTGGCCGCGAAATATCGTTTCCCAAGGCTTGACCCGCAAAATCGACCCTTCTATATAGCGCCACCTTCAAGGACAGGCCGTTTGCGCCAAAAAGCGCGAAAACGCTGTTGGGAAGCCAGTTTAAAGCGTTGAACCGCGCGACTCAGAGGAGTCCTCCGCGTGTCAGGGGCAGGCCAGGGATGGCTCGCGCGCCCCGTTTTGTTTTGCCGTGCGAGCGGCGCCAATGAGGAAGACGAATGCCGACGATCAATCAGTTGATCCGCAAGCCGCGCGGCGAAAA
>CAZCJI010000179.1:0-6712 GCA_964498625.1 uncultured Rhizobium sp. | reverse complement strand
GGATGTACCTGATTCGCGCCGCGCGGCGTCAAGCAGGAACCGTTTCGCGGGCTTTTCAATATAAAGAAACGACAGCCGCGCCAACACGAGCATGAGAGCCACCACGACCGGCAAGATCACGAGATACGGGATGCCGAACGCAGTTGCCCTTCGCATCAGCGAGACGCCGATGTTTTGGTGTAGCAGATAGAGGGAATAGGAAATCTCACCCAACCACACCATCGCGCCGAGCCTGAAGACGCCAAGCACGGGATGATCCGTCAGGAACAACACGAATAAGCCAAATATAGCGAGATTCACAGACACGATGATCCAGGGCGTATTGCCGCCATAAAGCTCCATGCCGAAACTTGCCTGGAGCAGAATAAGCGTTGCCGCAATCATTGCCGCGGCAATGACGGCTATCGGCGCTGTTTTCTTGGAATAGATCTCATAAGCGCAGATTCCGAGCGTGAAGTATGGGAAATACTCCGGAAAGAAGACCACTTCGAAAACCGTGCTCTGAGGAAACACGAAACGGCCGGCGAACACGAAGATCTGCAACGCGAGCCATGGCGCCACAATCTTTCTGCCGAACAGCCAATAGGTCAGCGCAGCGAGAATATAGAATCGCGCTTCGACCCATAGCGTCCAATAGGCGCCATCAACCCACTGGCTTCCGGCCTAGATAAGCATTGGATAGATGGGAACGATGCTGCAAAGGAATTCGAATAGCGTTGGGTGCCAGTCTGCGGGACCGAGCAGGAAAATCACCAGGCTGGTCGCAATCGCGGCGCAAAACAGAGCGGGAGAAATCCGCGCGATCCGCCGCAGCGCGAACTCACCGATCGTCGCGCAGCGTTCGAGCGTCATCAGTATGACGAATCCGGAAATGACAAAGAACAGTTCGACGCCAAGCCACCCATACTCGAACGGCGCGATGCCGGCAAAGATGGCACCCGCCGGAAGATGGGATACAGGATCGTGTTTGGGCGCCCAGCGCACCGTGTAGTGAAACGCGAGCACCGAACAGATTGCGAGCGCGCGAAAGCCATCAAGCGTCGCGATGCGATTGGGCGGCGGATGGCTTGGAAGGTCTTCAGACACGGACATCTCTCCGGATGGAGAATTCTCCGCGGCAGTGGTTAACAATCGTCCCGCTAGGCCGCGTCGCCCAGGCGGATTCTGGCAGCGGGCATCTCGCGGTGGTGTGGCGCCCAGACGCGTTCGTTCAGGAAAAAGCTCGTGAGTTTCAATCCGGCGCGGATGTCTTCCGGCGCTACCGCGTTTTGGGAACCGAGCAGGAAGGCGGGCAATGCAAGCAGCCGCTCCTTGTAGATCGCGCCCGCCCTGCGCGAGACCGCACGACCCGACCGCGGCGAGACATAGATCAGGTCGTCGGTCGCGCCGGTGGCGGCGCATGCGGAAAGATCGAGCCCGAAACCCAATGCATCGAGGAGCCCCGCCTCCCAGCGCACATAGAGCGGCCCCCAATGGTCGAGACCGTCCTCCATCATCGCGTCGAGCAATATCTGACCCACCTCGAATACGGCCGCGTGCGCCTCTCGCTCGGGAAGCGACGCGCTCGCAACCGCATGAAAGGCATTCAACCCTATCAGGGACTCGCGCGTATCCATCAACTGGCCTGCCCGTGCGCGTGCGAGTTCGACCGCGTAACTTCCCAGATGTTCGCTCAATCGCGCACGCCACTGGACATGCAACGTGTTGCCGGGTTGCAAGATCGGTTTCATTTTTCGTGACGCGCCGCCGCGCACCAGACCGGCGTGACGGCCATAGCTGCGCGTCAGCGCCTCGACCACCGCGCCGCTCTCGCCTAGCGGCCGCACCGAAAGTACGATGGCGTCGTCAGACCATTCCATTCAAAACCACTCGTCATGGCCGCCCTTGAGGCGGCCACCCAGCCGACGCGCGTCCGCGCGTCGAAAGGAGTCTTTCGTTTCGATGGATGGCCGGGTCAAGCCCGGCCATGACGAAATTTGGAGCAGCTTCTACTCCTCCGGAAACTCGAGGCCCATCTCGCGGTAGTGCTCGCGCTTCTCGGCCCAGTCCTCGCTGACTTTCACGAACAGAAACAGATGCACACGACGATCGAAAATCTCCTCAAGCTCCGTACGCGCAAGCTGGCCGATCTTCTTGATCGTGGCGCCACCCTTGCCGAGCACAATCGCCTTCTGTCCGTCGCGCTGGACATAGATGACCTGGTCGATCTTGACCGAGCCGTCCTTGCGCTCTTCCCACTTCTCGGTCTCGACGGTCGAGGCATAGGGAAGCTCGTCGTGCAGGCGCAGATAGATTTTCTCGCGCGTGATCTCGGCGGCAAGCAGGCGTGATGTAATGTCGCCGGCCTGATCCTCGGGAAACAGCCACGGCCCTTCCGGCATCCGCGCCACGCACCAGTTCGCGACATCTTCGGCGCTGTCGCCCTTGAGGGCGGAGATCACGAACACTTCTTCGAAGATCGCCTCATCCTTCAGTCTGTCGATCAACGGCAGAAGATCGGTGCGCTTCATGCCGTCGATCTTGTTGAGGACGAGCGCGGCTTTCGCCTTGTTCTCTTTCAGCTTCTCGACGATCGCGTACGTGTCGCGCGCGGCGAGGCCATCGGGCTGCGCCACCAGCTCCGGCGCATCGACGATCAGCACAATGGCATCGGCATCGTTGGCGCCGGCCCAGGCGGACGTCACCATCGCCCGGTCGAGCCTGCGCTTCGGCTTGAAGATGCCGGGCGTATCGACGAACACGATCTGCGTTTCGCCGCGCATCGCCACGCCGCGCACCGGCATGCGCGTGGTCTGCACCTTGGGCGAAACGATCGCGATCTTGGTGCCGACAAGCCGGTTCACCAGCGTGGACTTGCCGGCGTTCGGCGCGCCGATGATCGCGGCAAAGCCGCACCGCGTCGTCATGCCTGATCCAACTTCATGAGCATCTTCTTCGCCGCATTTTGTTCTGCCTCGCGTTTCGATCCGCCTTCGCCGATGACCGGCTCGTGGCCCGCAACATGGACTTCAACCGCGAAACGCGGCGCATGGTCGGGGCCTTCGCGCTTCACGATCCGATAGGCAGGCACAGACGGATTTGGTTTTTGTCCCTGCGACCATTCCTGCAGCGCGGATTTTGCGTCGCGCATGTCGCCGCTCAGCGCCGCGATCTGATCGGACCAGTGACGCACGATAAACTTGCGCGCAACCTCCAGGCCGCCGTCGAGATAGAGCGCAGCCACGACCGCCTCGCAGGCATCGGCCATGATCTGCAAGTTCAGCGCGGCCCCGCTCGTGTTCAGATGAGGGCCGAGCCCCGCCGTCTCGCCCGCCTTCGCGCACCCCTCCCGCCGCACCAGCGCATGAAGCTTCATCGTCAGCTGGCCCTCGGCGTCCGCAGGGAAACTGGCCGACAGCATTTCCGCGACGACCAGACCCAGAACGCGGTCGCCCAGAAACTCCAGGCGCTCGTTCGAAGCCGCGTTGCTCGCGCTCGAATGCGTCAGCGCACGCGTCAGCAGCGCGGTGTCCTTGAAGACGTAACCGAGGCGGGTTTCGAGATCAGTCAATGCCGGTGAAGATCCGGCGGAAGCGGATGGCGCCCGGCCATGTCCAGGGTTCGTACCAGACCGCGGTTTCATCGATGGAAAAGAACCGGAATTCGGCCTTGCCCACAAGGTCTTCGGCGGGAACAAAGCCCACATCCATGCGGCTGTCGTCTGAATTGTCGCGGTTGTCGCCCATCATGAAGTAGTGGCCGGGCGGCACGGTGAACACTTCGGTGTTGTCCTCGTTGCTATTCGGCGTGAGGTCGAGCACATAATAGCTGCGCCCGCCCGGCAGCGTCTCCTTGTAACGCGCGACATTGCGCACGATGCCGTACTCATCGGGTCCCACATAATCGGCGACACGCTGTTTCGGAATGGCCTTCCCGTTCAGGAAGAGCTGGCCGTTCAGCATCTGCACGCGATCTCCGGGAAGACCGATGATGCGCTTGATGAAGTCCTGCATGTAGTCCGGCGAACTCTGGTTCGGCATCTTGAACACGATGACGTCGCCGCGCTCCGGCACGCGCCCGAACAAACGGCCGTGGAAGAAATCGCCGAGCGGCCAGCCGCGGAACGGGAACGAGTTGCGGCTGTAGCCATAGGCGAACTTCTCGACGAACAGATAGTCGCCGACCAGCAGCGTGTTCTCCATCGAAGCCGAGGGAATGTTGAATGGCTGAAAGAAGAAGGTGCGGATCACGACCGCGATCAGCAGCGCGTAGAAAATCGTCTTGACTGTCTCGAGCCAGGATTCGCCTTCGGGCTGCTTTGCCTTCGCCCTCGCCACAAGGCCCGGCGGAGCTTTTGCCGGTGTCGCCTCGCGAATTTCTTCCGCAGGGCCTTCGCTTTCGGTTTCCTCGGCAGCGATGCGGGCCAGCGGGCTGTCCGGCGATACGTGCGGTGCGTGCGTGCCCTCGTCCTGCTCGACAGCTTGTGTCGCGGGATCGGCAGCGTCGTCCAGTTCGGGCATTTCGGGCTCGTTTGTCATGAATGGCCGGGACAGAAGCGGTTTGGCCCTGCAAGGTCAAGGTAAAAGCCGCACGTTACTTAAGTCCTTAAGGCGCCTTGGCAACCGCGGAGATAATGACGATGGCCTGCGCCAGCGGGAAATCGTCGGTGATGCTGAGATCGATGACGGCGGTGTAACCGGCCGGCGTGATGGCTTCGAGCCGCGCGAGCGCGCCGCCCGTGAGTTTCATGGTCGGCTTGCCGCCCGGCAGGTTCACCACGCCCATGTCGCGCCAGTAGACGCCGCGGTTAAAGCCGGTTCCGAGAGCCTTCGCGCACGCCTCCTTGGCGGCGAAGCGTTTGGCATAGGACGCGGCGCGTTGCGCGCGCTTGTCCGATTTCGCTTTCTCGATGTCGGTGTAGATGCGGTCGATGAAACGGTTGCCGAAACGCTCGATCGATTTTTCGATTCGGCGAATATCGATGAGATCGGAGCCGAGACCCAGGATCATGGCAACGGCGCACTCTCATGCTTCGACCCGCCTACGCTTTTAGCTACGGCGGGCAAGCAAGTTTCACCTCGGCCCGGCGAAGCTTTGGCGAAGACGAGCAAGCTCAGCATGAGGGGAGATTTACACCCTCACCCTGAGCTTGTCGAAGGGTGAGTAGCGCAATCACGCTCTCGCCTCATCCATCAAACGGCGCATTTCGCGGATCGACGCCTCAAGGCCAACAAAGATCGCCTCGCCGACGAGAAAATGGCCGATGTTCAATTCGCGGATTTCCGGAATCGCGGCAATGGGCTTCACATTGTCATAGGTGAGACCGTGCCCCGCGTGCACTTCGAGCCCGAGACGCGCAGCCGCGGCGGCGGATTTGCGCGCGGCTTCCAGGTGCGCCTCGATCGTGCGCATGTCGTTCGCGATCACGGCTTCGCAATAGGCGCCAGTGCAGAGTTCCACAACCGGCGCGCCAAGCGACTTCGATGCCTCGAGCTGGCGGATATCCGGATCGACGAACATCGAGACGCGGATTCCCGCATCGGACAGCGCGCGAACGAAGGGTTTAAGATGATTGTGCTGACCTGCCGCGTCGATGCCGCCCTCAGTCGTGCGCTCCTCGCGCTTCTCAGGCACCAGGCAGACGGCGTGCGGTTTGTGCGCGAGCGCGATCTTGAGCATCTCCCCGGTCGCGGCCATTTCGAGATTGAGCGGAATGGTGAGTTCGCGCGCGAGATTGTCGATATCTTCGTCGGAGATATGACGGCGATCCTCGCGCAGATGCGCGGTGATGCCGTCCGCGCCAGCCTGCGCCGCCAGCCGCGCCGCGCGCAGCGGATCGGGATACGGCGCGCCCCGCGCATTCCGGATCGTCGCGACGTGATCGATGTTCACACCGAGACGGAGTTTGTTCACGGACAGCCATCCAACGCAAAACAGGCGCCCGTTTGATGGTGCAAGTAGAACAAAGCTGAGATCGCCACTAACAAGAAAACTAAAATTGCACTGAACAAAATCTTGTCTTTGCCCAAAAGCCTGAAAGACACCCAAGCAAAGAACAGCGCGCAGAATGCGATAAGCTCGACATTGCCAATCTTGAAGAAACTGGCAAAGAGCATCATCACGAACATCGTCAGAAGCAGGAGGAGTATCTGAATCCCCCTGTTCTCTAAGAGTGGCTTGTTGCCGTCCGACTCGCTTGGAGCCATCACGCCAGCCCTCTGCTCCCCGGCTTCACGGCGGGGATGTTGCGCAGATGCGGCGGGAGCTTGTCGGCTTCCCAGGCGGGCACCTTTATCGTTGCGAGCGCCACGAGCTTCACACCGACCTTTGCCTTGCCGCCGGAGCGGTCGATCAGGCACGCGGCAGCGACGGGTTTGCCGCCGGCGGCGCGAACCGCTTCCAGACATTCGCGCGAGGATATGCCAGTCGACACGAGATCCTCGACCATCAGCACCGGCTGGTTCTTTTCAAGCTTGAAATTGCGGCGGAGCTGGAACTTGCCGTCGACACGCTCGACATACATCGCGGGCAGATCGAGCTGACGGCCCATCTCGTAGCCCGGCACGATGCCGCCGACCGCTGGCGAGACGATAGCGGTGAATTTCGTTTTCACCTCTTCGCGCACTTTCGCGGCCAGCGCCTTGCAGAGCTTCGCCGTGCGCTTGGCATCCTGAAACACCAGCGCCTTCTGCAGGAACGTGTCGGAGTGCAATCCGCTAGACAGGATGAAATG
>CAZCJI010000178.1:0-6746 GCA_964498625.1 uncultured Rhizobium sp. | reverse complement strand
TTCCAGGAAAGCGGCGACAAGGCAATGCGCATCGGCACGCTGGTCAAGGGCGACGGCGAAGCGAAGGTTGTGTATCGCGGGTCGTTGAAACTGTGAGCCGCGTCCGCACCGCCGTTCTCCTTTCCGGGCGCGGCAGCAATCTGAAGAGCCTGATCGCGGCGTGTGCGAAACCGGATTTCCCGGCGGAGATCGTGCTCGTGATCTCCAATGTCGAAGGCGCGGGCGGGCTCGCCATCGCGCACGACGCGGGCATCGCGACGAAAGCCATTCCGCACAAGCCGTTCCCGTCGCGCGAGGCGTTCGATGCCGAGATTGACGCGGCGCTGAACGCGGCGCATGTCGAACTCGTCTGCGAGGCGGGCTTTATGCGTATTCACTCCGCGTGGTTCGCGAAGCAATGGGAAGGACGCATCCTCAACATTCATCCTTCGCTGCTGCCGAAATTCCCCGGCGTGAAAGTCCATGAGCAAGTGCTCGCGGCGCACGAAACCGAGAGTGGCGCGACGGTGCATTTCCTCACCGCCGAACTCGACAGCGGACCGATCGTGGCGCAGGCGAAGGTGCCGGTGCTTGCGGGCGACACGCCGGAGACGCTGGCGGCGCGAGTCCTCGAGGCCGAGCACACGCTTTATCCCGAGGCGCTCAGGATGGTGGCGGAGAAGCGCGCCGTTCTGGAAAGCGGCCGCACGGTCTTTAAGGCCTTGGTCTGACGTGAAAATCCGTGCGTCTCGCCTTTGTCGTGAACTTCCTGTAATCTCCCGGTATCACCCCACCGCTCAAGCATGAGGGAGATTTCCATGAAAGCATTATCCATCGCGGCCGCCGCCGCGTTGCTCGCGGCCCCCACCATCGCCAGCGCGAAGAACACCGAAGTCAATCTCAAAGGCTTCTGCGATCTCATGGCGTTCCAGATCAACGGATCGAATGCCGTCGGCTTTTCGGACGATTCCTGCGAAGGCGGAATCTTCGCGGGCTCCGTCGTCACCGTGAAAGGCACGAACGCGAAGAGCGTGCTCGCCGGCTTCCAGTTCAAGGATCAGCCCAACCAGCAATATGTGCTGCGCGTCGATTATCCGCTGCACGATGGCGGCGCGTGGTCGATCTCCTACACCGATGACGGCTATCAGGTGAAAACCTTCGCCAGCGGCACATACAAAGTGTGGGGCCACGGCGCGAAGCACAAACCGCGGGGCCCGAAGCTGCTCGACATCGCAAAGCGGCAATAGCGCAACCACGAACAGGAGGCGTCCATGAAAGCATTGCATGCCGCGGCCCTTGCCGCGTTCCTCGTCGCGCCCGCGGCCGCGAACGCAAAGGGTTATGAAATCAAACTCGACGGTCTCTGCGACCTCGTCGGACTGAACGTGGAGTCGCCTTACGTCAGCGGCATCTCGCTCACGGGCTGCAACATCGGCAATTTCGTCGGCGCGGTCGCGAAGCTGAAAGGCGCGCAGACGCAATCCATCGTCGCGTCGGTCAATTACAAGCACCAGAAGCAAGGCGCGTATCTGCTGCGCATCGACTATCCGATCGTGACCGGCGGCGCCTGGGAACTGTTCTACACGAAGGATGGCTACAGCGAGTCGCTTGTCGCCAACGGCACCTATTCGAACTGGCACGATCACGGCGGCAAGTGACGCCGGCGCGGCATAGCTGCAGCAGCGCACCGGCAATAGTATTGTTCGGCGAAAGTGCGAGGGGGAGCCCGTTGCGGCAGCGCGGCCCCATGCTTTTTCGCCCAAAATCGCAATTCAAATAGCCTGACCGCGTGTTAGGCCATTGAATCGATGGCAAAAACGCCTTCCTTCGCTGCACCGCACAAAGCCCTTCGTTTCACGGTCCGTCTTGTGGCCTCCTTTCGCCGACCCCCAACCGCTTGATCTTTGTTTTCGCAAATCCAGGGGCCCCTCCCCCGCTCCCCTCTCCTTCGTTTCGTGCTTCGACCGGCAAGTCGCGGTTTTCCTCCCGCGCGGAATCCCTTTCCGTGCGTAAGCCGAAAAAGAACAAAATAAGAACACTTCGCCAAAGATCAAGCCGCGCACCCCATTTAATGGCCCGGAAAGGGGATCAGCCTCACAATCGGGCGCACCGATACAAGTCCCGTCAAAGGTGATGCGAAATGAGCAAACCCGCCCTGTCTCAAGAAGCGCTTGAGACGATGATCATGGAAGAGCTCCGGAAATTTCCGGAATGCGACAGCGTCATCGAGGTGGGCGTGGCACGCCCGACGGACGATAGCTGGGACGCGGCGCTTCTGACCGAGAACGACGGGCCCGTGCCGGCGAAAGCCACGCAGATCGTGCGCGCGCTGAACGCGCAATTCGATCTGGCCTGAACACCCGAAAGCAAACCGCGCCATTCCGAGCGCGGCATTCCGCGCGCGACGCGGCTCTCTACTGAATGCCGGCCTTGAGCGTGACGGCGCGGGTCTGGCCGCCCGTCTCGACCGTCCAGGTCTCGCCGATTGTGTGGGCTGCGATCGGCGTGCAGAGCGGGTTCGCCGTGTTCGGCGGCGCGCCGCCCTCGAAGGTGCGGCAGAGATAGCCCTTGCCGTCCAGCGCCCAGGTGCCCTTGAACGTCTGGCTCATGCCCATCATCGAGCCGACCATGTCGAAGCTGTGATCGGCGCGATAATGCGTGTGAGCCTCGGACGCGCCGCCAGTCGACACGACGGTGTTGCCATAGGTGCTCGCCATCACATCGTCTGCGGCGAACGCAGGTGTTGCGCACAACGCGGCGATGAAGGCGGTGAGAAGGATGCGGTGCATGGGAGGCTCCTTTCGAGTTGGCGGCAGGATATCCGCCGCGACCGGAATTGAAAGCCTTGCCACGAGGTACCAATTATGGTACTTGGCAGAATGGCGAAGAAAATCACGGTAGCGTTCTTCGCGACGGCGAACGGCGTAGAGCCGGTGCGAGAGTGGTTGAAGAGCCTCGCGAAACCGGATCGCGTCGGTATCGGCGAGGATATCTGCGACGTGGAATACGAATGGCCGATTGGGTTGCCGATCTGCCGTCCGCTCGGAAACGGCCTCTATGAGGTCAGAACGACGCTGAAGGATCGCATTGCACGCGTGTTCTTCGGCATTGAAGGCAATCGGATGGTTCTTCTGCACGGGTTCATCAAGAAATCACAATCGACGCCGAAGCCCGATCTCGATTTGGCGCGGCAGCGATTGCAGGCGTATCGGAGGCGTAAATGAATAAAGGAAAGAAAAATCCTCATCTGGGGTCGTCGTTCGAATCTTTCCTGAAAGAGGAAGGTATTTACGACGAAGTCATGGTCACGGTGACAAAGCGCATGCTCGCGCGCCGCGTGGCGGAACTGATGAAGAAGCAGCGCGTCACAAAATCCGCCATGGCCAAACGCATGCGTACCAGCCGCGCCGCCCTCGACCGCCTTCTGGACGCGGAGAACACCTCTGTCACGCTCCAGACGATGGGCCGCGCGGCGGCGGTGTTGGGGAAAGAACTATCGATTACACTGAAGGATGCAGCTTAGAATTTCATTTATTTGGTGGCGGCAAAGCGATTTGCTTTAGTTGCTCAACCTTCTTGGACATCGCCCTTAATGCTGCATCGAATGAGCTTCGGTCAGCAACCTTGGATATCTGCAACAGCTTTTGAAAACTACCCGGCCCACGAAGTCCGAGTTGCTGATATTGTACCTCGGGAATCTGACGATTGTTGTTGAAACGCCTATCGGGGCCACCGTTTTTATTTACGAAGCGCCATGTTTGACCAACAATCACGCTGTCCGACGGCACACCGTCCACTTCGATAAATACCGTGGTGTTCCAATACGTCTCCAGTTGCTCATAGGAGATCGCGCCTACGGACTTTCCCTTCATCACTAGGGCGACGTCAGGGAAGAAGTAGATATGTTGCCGCCCGCCAAGAATTGCGGGAATGCTCACGTTCGTCTTGACGACTGACGGAGTTTCATAGGCCAACCTGATTACACTGCGAGAAATCAAGCTACCTGCACCGGCGTTACGTTTCAGGTCAGCAGTCCGCTGCGCTGTCTCGACATTCCAAATCCGAGACGCACTTGCGAGTTTGTCAAACTCATCTGAGAACTGTTTAGCGACTGATTCGGCGTGTTCGTCCATGTCGTACATCAATACGACAGTCTTTCGAGACGCATCCCATCTGGAAAGAATCGCGCTGCCAACAACAGTCAGTCCAGCGATGCCAATTCCAAATGGTGCCGTATTTGGATCGGACATAAGCAAAACTGTCGCAACGATACCTGCGACAAGCGAGACAGGCCACAATTTCATGATCCCAAGCTTTTGGTTGATCTGATCCACAATGTCAGATCCGTTGCTTGGCTTCATATCGAGTGTGTTGCCCGTCTCGATTTGCTGCGTCGCGTAATAGCCTGTTGGCGCCGGCGCAGAATAGGTTCCAGAAGGCGCAATGTTCGCACGAGGAATCTGAGTTTTACCGCCGCCCAAAGACGCACGGTAATACAGACCGCCTCTTCCCATGTGGATGTAATTGCCGCGTGGGCCTGATCCGATCCGAAAGCCTTTTACACCGACCGACATGCCGACGCCGGACGAAGACAAATTAAATCGGAATGGTCCGGCGGATATGCTCTTTCGCAGATAGAAGCCCATGCCCAACCTCAGGTGGCGATACTGATGATGGTCAAATTTCTATCGGAAGTGCAAATGCGAAGTGTTAGCTACCCCAAACACCACTTCAATATAGCCTTCTGCGCGTGGAGGCGGTTCTCGGCCTCGTCGAAGACCACGCTTTGTGGGCCGTCGATCACCTCGTCCGTCACTTCCTCGCCGCGATGCGCGGGCAGGCAGTGCATGAAGATCGCGTCCTTGGTCGCGCGCGCCATCAGCCGCGCGTTCACCTGATAGGCCGCGAGAAGATTGTGCCGCTTGGTCGCGTCCTCGTCGCCCATCGAAACCCAGGCGTCGCTCACCACGCAATCCACCTTATCGACCGCGGCGTAAGGATCGTCCAGGAATTCGACATCGGCCTTGTTCGCGCGCACCCATTCGCGCACCTCGGCGCGGGCGCTGAGTTCCTTCGGGCTCGCCACGCGCATCTTGAAGCCGAGCCGCCCAGCCGCATGCACCCATGAGGTCAGAACATTGTTGCTGTCGCCGCTCCACGCGACGGTTGCGCCCGCGATCGGGCCTTTCTTTTCCTCGAACGTCATCACATCCGCCATCACCTGACAGGGATGTGAGATGCGGGTGAGACCGTTGATCACCGGGATGGTCGCGTTCCCGGCCAGCTCCCTGACCATGTCGTGGTCGAGCAGGCGGATCATCACCGCATCGACATAGCGCGACAGCACGCGCGCGGTGTCGGCGATGGTTTCCTCGCGGGCGAGCTGCATGTCGCGGCCGCTCATCATGATGTTGCTGCCGCCGAGCTGCGTCATGCCAACATCGAACGAAATGCGCGTGCGCGTGGAATGCTTGTCGAAGATCAGTGCGAGCACGCGGCCTTTCAGCGGCGCATCGGCGTCGGGCGCGCCGCGCGGAAGACCTGCGCGCGCGTCCTTGCGCTGCTTCGCCTCGGTGAGCATCGCGCGCAGCGTCGCGGTGTCGAAATCGGAAAGATCGATGAAGTGGTTGGTCATCATTGTCTTTGCAGGAGCGTTCATAAGGACCACGAATTCTCCCTCGCCCCCACGCATGTGGGGGAGAGGGTTGGGGTGAGGGGGTATTTCCGCGCAGGAGATGGATGAAGTTTTCGTCGCAGATTTTCCTGCGAATGGATCAGAGGCGGCGCCGCCCCCTCACCCTGCCCTCTCCCCCTTAAGGGGGGCGAGGGTAAAGTCGGAGTGAGGCTCACGCGGCGGCTTCCTTCTTCTCAAATTCCGCCGCCGTCTCGGACAGGATTTTCAGCGCCGCGCGCACATCGTCTTCGGTGACGATCAGCGGCGGCAGCAGGCGGATGACATTGTCGCCCGCGCCGATCACCAGCATCCTGTGGCGCAGCAGCGCGCCCACGAACTCCGTGTTCGGCACGCGCAGTTTCAGGCCCAGCATCAGCCCCTCGCCGCGCACATCCTCGAACACCTGCGGATGCGAGGCGACCAACCCCGCGAGCTGCTGGCGCGCGAAATTCGCGACCTTGCGCACATGCTCCAGGAAACCGGGCGCGAGCACGATATCGAGCACCGCGTTGCCCACCGCCATCGCCAGCGGATTGCCGCCGAAGGTCGAGCCATGCGTGCCCGCGGTCATGCCGCTCGCCGCGCGTTCGGTCGCAAGGCACGCCCCCATCGGAAAGCCGCCGCCGATGCCTTTCGCGATCGCCATGATGTCGGGCGTGACGCCGGCGAGTTCGTGCGCGAAGAATTTTCCCGTGCGCGCGACGCCGGTCTGCACCTCGTCGAGAATAAGAAGAAGTCCGTGCTCGTCACACAGCTTGCGCAACCCGCGCAGGAATTCCGGCGTTGCGGGACGTAATCCGCCCTCGCCCTGGATCGGCTCGATCAGGATCGCGGCGGTTTCCGGCCCGATCGCTTTTTCGACCAGCTTCAGATCGCCGAACGGCACCTGATCGAAGCCTTCGACCTTCGGGCCGAAGCCTTCGAGATATTTCGCGTTGCCGGTCGCCGCGATACCGCTGAGCGTGCGGCCGTGGAACGCGCCTTCGAAGGTGATGGTGCGGAAGCGCTCGGGACGACCGTTCACATATTGATAGCGCCGCGCCATCTTGATCGACGCCTCGATCGCCTCGACGCCGGAATTGGTGAAGAACAC